>CAZGDA010000006.1:0-45207 GCA_964524425.1 uncultured Anaerolineaceae bacterium
AAAGATAAAGGGAGACGAACATCAGCTTCTATCCTCTCACGAAAACGCGCATAAACATGATTTTCAATACACAATGTATTATTCCGAAATGCTAGATAATGACGTAGAAATCCTGTTAATTCCCCAAGATTTGATCGTCCAACAGAACGTTTTTCTTGAAGAAGATTCTCAATTTTTGACCAATATTTTTCAAAAACTTCTGGCTGACGTGATTCTGGAAGTTTCATAGCAATATAATTTCTTACAAGGTCAGCCTGAGTTAGTGGTTTCCCTTTTGCATTTAAGCTTTCAAAGATTTCATATGGGCGTTCTTCTTGGTTCAGATCAATAAATACAACTTGGAGACAATTCGTAATTACCAAGAAAATTCTTTCTATATCGATATCATTATTCTTAATATATGTTTCAATTTCCTGTTTAAAGAAACGATATGCTTGAATAATCCTAGATTCCGTCTCTGTAGGTATATCTCCTTTACATATTATTGATGTATATACTTCACGGTCTCCATATTTGCTTGTGGGAAGCAATTTATAATACAAATCCCCTGTTTCATCTTGATTAACAATTAATTTTCGTATCTTTCTATAAAGATCAGGATGTGTGTTTTTAGATATATCAGCTAGAACGCTTAATACCAATGAAATTGTAGTTAGACGTTGTTGTCCATCTACAAGTTTAAATGTGGGGATTGTACCATTTCGAGTGCCATCATTAATGACTACCAGGGAACCCATAAAATGTTCTAAGGGAGTACTTTCATTATAAACTTCACATAAACCTAAAACATCCTCAAAGAGTTGCTCCCATTGTGTTTTTTCCCAAGCATACTCTCTTTGGAAATAGGGTAAAAAATAGTGTACATCTCCACCACTACTAAACACCTTAGATATTCGTAGACTATCTGCTTTCATCGGAATTTTATCTCCCAATAGATTCTAGGTAATCTAGATGATTAAAGCGCTTCAGAAATATGTCCATCTGTTTGGAAAAATATATTCTAGATCGCCTTAAATGCATTAAAAGATTCAACAACCACAGCTTTTGAAAATAACCACTGTAATACTGTCATACTCTTTTCCTGGTTCATTTTGCTGTAAACATATTCCACTTGGTGAAGATCAATGTTAAATCGCAATAACAATATTTCAAAAATCATGTCGCGGCGCTCTTTTTTCCTACCCTCTATTTCGTCTTTCATTTTTTCCTTAAGGAATGCTTTAATATAATCTAAATCGATCAACGCTGACATTTTATTACGTCCCATTCTAGTTCACTAAGAAACATTCTGGACATTATTTTAAGGGATACTCTTCCTGTTCTCCATGTACCACGCCACCGTGCGGCGCAACCCCTCATCGAAGGACATTTGAGCGCGGAAGCCGAAAAACTTTTCGGCGCGGCTCACGTCCAGAGCGCGGCGCGGCTGTCCGTTGGGCTTGCTCGTGTCCCAGGTGATTTTTCCCTCAAAACCGGTCAGACGCGCAATCAGCACCGCCAGGTCTTTGATGCTGATCTCCATCCCCGATCCCAGATTGACCGGCTCGCTGTCGTTGTAGCGCTCGCTTGCCAGGGCAATCGCCTCGGCTGCGTCCTCCACGTAAAGGAATTCGCGCGTTGGTGAGCCGTCTCCCCACATCACCACTTCCTCATCGCCGCGCTCCTGCGCCTCGATGTAACGGCGGATCATCGCCGGAATGACGTGCGAAGATTCAGGATTGAAATTATCGCGTGGACCGTACAAATTCACCGGCAGCAAGAACACGGCGTTGTAACCGTATTCCTGGCGGTATGCCTGCGCCTGCACCAGCAGCATTTTTTTTGCCAACCCATACGGAGCGTTCGTCTCTTCCGGATAACCGTTCCACAGCTCTTCTTCCCGGAACGGGATGGGCGTGAACTTGGGGTAAGCGCAAATCGTGCCGATGGCAACGAATTTCTCCACTCCCTGCTCCCAGGCAATGTGCATCAAGTGTGTGCCCATCACCAGGTTTTTATAAAAAAACTCCGCCGGGTGGGCGCGGTTGGCGCCGATGCCGCCTACCACTGCCGCCAAATGGATAATAACGTCCGGTTGGGCGGCTTTCATCATGCGCTGGATGTCTTCCAGTTTGGTCAAGTCGTACTCCTCGATGCGCGGGACGAAGACGTTCCCGGCGCCGCGTTTGCGCAGGTTTTCCACCAAATGGGAACCCAAAAAGCCTGCCCCGCCGGTTACACACACGCGCCGTTTCTTCCAAAAATCAGGGGACTGGTTGTTTTCCATAACCCTATTCTCCTTTTTTCAGTTTCCTGCTTTCCTCAATCTGCGGATATGCCTGCCGCAGACTGCCAAATTCAAATTCATCCATCAATACCCCCAGGCGTTGTAACATCGTGCCACAATTATAATATTGAATGAACGAATGGTGGATGGGGATGTTGGCGCGCGGGTAATCCGCTGCCACTTCCCAGGGGTGAAAATAAATCTGCACCGGTTTGGTTTGATTGCGCGCCCGCACCAGCCTGCGCATCAGCACCTTCACCAGCGCCAGAGGGTAAGCACGCAGGTAAAATCCACCCGTTACTGGCACTTTGATCCCTGCAACGTCAAACACCGTCGGCGGAATCTCCAACAAACCTGTATCCTTATACAGGTAGGTAGTATCGGTGTTAAAGTCCTGCCTGCCGTAGAGAAAATTGCGCGTGGGGAACAGGCTGGTGTCGTATACGTAGCCCTGCTCTGCCAGCACGGCTGCCGCCAGGTCGGGAATCCAGCTCGTACTCCAGGCAGGCGAGCGGTAACCAATCGGACGTTCCCCCGTTATCTGTTCCACCACCGTCGTGCTGAGGCGGATATCCTCGCCAAATTCCTCTGCGCTCTGCTGGTATGCCAGGCGATGCCAATATCCGTGCGATTCAACCTCGTGCCCCGCACCGGCTATCTCGGCGATTAGATCGGCGTGACGCGCAGCAATGTATCCAGATGTGAAAAACGTCGCCTTCACATTGCGCTGCGCAAAGAAATCTAAAATGCGGCGCGCGGCGTCTTCCACCGCCGGCTTGCACTTTCCCCATTCCTCCAGCGGAATGCGCACCAAAGGCACCTGATACCAGTCTTCCAGGTCAACCGAGATGGCATTGATCAGGCTCACCGGTAGCGCAGCCCCTTGCGCCGAAATTCGGCGCCGTCCTCCCAGCGCGGGAACGTAACATTCTCCCCGCCTTCGGGCATGGGATAAGCAGTAAGTTTCCCCTCGCAGGCGTCTTGAATGGTGCGTATAAGCAGGCGCGTGCCCAATCGCTCCACCTTCTTATACAATCCCATCAACGTGTCTTCTGGAGCAACAGGAATTTGCTCACGGTAATAATAATCACCGCCGTCCAGCACCTCCGTCATCTGATGCACCGTGGCGCCCGTCCTGCCCGCCCCGCGCAGCATGGCGTAGAACACCGTGTACGTGCCTTTGAAATCCGGCAGGTACGAACCATGCACGTTGATGGAGGCGACGCGCGGCGTTTTGAGCGTCTTCTTTCCAATGATAAGCGGACAGCCATACGAAATGAGAATGTCCACTTCTTTCTGGCGCAGCATTTCGCGAAACGCTTCGCAATTGGGGGAGACGAAATCCATCGGTTGGCAGCCATTTGCCTGGCACACCTCCCTCACCGAGCGGCGCTTGAAAACCTGGCGCATTCCCATGCGCACAAATTCCACCACCCCAAACAGGTTTAACGCGCTTTGCAGCGCCTTGAGCGGCTTTTTCGTGTTCCAAATCGGTGAAACAGGCATGACTCCTGTAACGTGCTCCCCGAACCGAGACAAGATATCCGCCGCCGCATCCGGCATCAACTCGTTTTCATCCTGGATGATCAAAAATAACTTTGGACAAGACATTCCGGGTAACCTTCTCCCTTACACACAACATTTTAACACCTCTCGCCGGATTGTGGTAGATAACACCACCGACGTAGCTGTTTTCCCAAACGGGCTAAGCCGCTGGATAATCCCTTCCAGTTGAGAGACCGACTCCACCACCACTTTCATCACAAAAGATTCCTCTCCCGTTACGTGATAACATTCCAGCACCTCCGGCATAGATTCAACGATCGCCTGAACGCGCGGGTAACGCTCGGGAGCAGTGTGCAGGCGGATAAACACCAACATGGAATAGCCCAATTTTTGGGCGTCCACTGCGGCGTGATAGCCGTTGATTATCCCCGCTTCTTCCATGCGCTGGACGCGCTCGATCACCGCCGAGGTAGAAAGTCCCACCCGTCTGCCAATCTCGCTGAATGACAGGCGCGCCTCCTTTTGTAAAGTTTGCAAAATGCGCTGCCCGGTTTCATCGAGGAGTTTTGTAGATTTTTCGTTCTCTGCGCCCATTCTCCATTATTCCTTCGTTATAAACAACCAATTTTCTTAAATATTACGTTGCTTTTATACACAATTTCAAGTATCATACTCAGCATGGAAATAGATCTCATCATCAAAGGTCTCGTACTTGGTTTTTCGATTGCTGCGCCGGTGGGTCCCATCGGCATTCTGTGCATCCGCCGCACGCTGGCAGATGGACGTCTGCACGGCATCGTTTCCGGGCTGGGCGCCGCCACTGCAGACGCCTTTTATGGCGCCCTGGCAGGTTTCGGCTTTACCCTGGTTACGTCTTTCCTGGTTGGTCAGCAAACCTGGCTGCGCCTGTTTGGCGGCGTCTTTTTGTGCTACCTGGGCATCAGCACATTTCTCAGCCAGCCCGCCGTGGAAGCCGCCAAAGCGCGCTCCGGCGGTTTGCTGCAATCCTTTCTCTCCACCCTGCTGCTCACCCTTTCCAACCCCATGACGATATTCTCTTTCATCGCCGTATTCGCCGGGGTGGGTTTGAGCAGCGGTGTAGAAAAACCGCTCACCGTGATCAGTTTCATAGGCGGGGTATTCTGCGGCTCAGCCGCCTGGTGGCTGTTGCTCAGCGGCGCCGTAGGCGCCCTGCGCAGCCGCCTAACCCCCAACGTCTTTCGCTGGGTCAACCGCCTCTCCGGCGTCATCATCGTCGCCTTCGGCGTAGCGGCTTTGTTTGGGTTATTCTAGCCGCGCCAGCGCCGTCGTCTGGCTGGCGTAATACGGCACGGGAATGCGCCGTATGGCTTGCGGCGTCAGGCGCTGCCCTTTAGACCTGCCAGTCAGGTCTGCGCATCTTCTCATCCACCGGGCTTGTGATAGTCACGTGTAAAGCGTTATTTAGGGTCATACCCGTATAACCAGTATGATATAATTAACCATAGAATGAACTTTGAATGGAATCCTGTCAAAGCAAAAGAAAATATCAGAAAGCATGCCGTTTCTTTTCCTGAAGCATCCTCCATCTTTGCAGACCCTCTGGCGATCACGTATTATGATCCAGATCATTCTGTAGAAGAAGACCGTTTCCTGACAATAGGGATTTCATCTAAGGGAAATTTATTGATCGTCTCACATACAAACCGCAGTGAAATAATTCGCATCATCAGTGCACGTTTTGCAACCACGCTAGAAAGAGTGTTATATGAAACCGAAAATTGAGCAACAAGACGACGACATGCGCCCTGAATACAACAGGAATGATTTAAAAAATGGCGTGCGCGGAAAATATTACCACCAATATAACCAGGCAAGCAACGTAATTATATTGGAACCAGATGTCGCGGCAGCTTTTCCCAACGCGCGCGCCGTCAACCGCGCCTTACGCCTGTTGATTAAGACAGCCCAACAATCCGTACTGCCAACACCCGACAAATAACCCCTGCAATCACACCGCGCGCAGCCGCGCCAGCGCCGTCGTCTGGCTGGCGTAATACGGCACGGGAATGCGCCGTATGGCTTGCGGCGTCAGGCGCCGAAGCAAACCGCTTAGCGGCACTTTCAAATGCTCCGCCATCTCCTCCAGATAGCCAAATTCCAGCGTCTGCCAGTAGGGCTGGAAGTGGAACACCTCGAAACCGCACAAATCGCAAATCTTGCGCATGCTATTGCGATCAAAATGCACCAAATGCACAGATAAAATCCACCAGAAGCGTTTTCCCGCCAGTTTCGCCAGCGGTGTGCCGATGTCGGGATAATTGATCAGCAGCACACCTTGCGGCTTGAGTATGCCACGAATGCGCGCCAGCATGTCCCTGGGGCGCGCCACGTGCTCCAGCACGTCCCACAGGCACACCATGTCGAACGATTCAGGGGCAAAAGTCTGCTCCTCCAGCGTGCCGGCAATCACGTTCAAGCCGCGCTGGCGGGCTTGCTCTGCCATAAAACGCGACGGCTCAAGCCCCACTGCGTCGTAACCGAACTGGCGCGCCGCCTCCAGGAACGCCCCGCCGGCGGTTCCCACGTCCAGCACCTTTGCCCCCGGCGCGGGGATGTGTGCGCGCACCGCTTCCAATCCACCCAGAAAACTGGCGGCGCGCATGGCGTGTTGGCTGTCGTGGGCGGCTTCATGATAAGCCGCATAACCTTGTAAAATTACGTCCTCGGTGTAGCGCGGGTTTTCGTAAATCACTCCACACTCCGCACAGCTAACCAGCGTTTGTGTGCCGCGCACCCCCGAAGTCGCCCCATACAGGGCGAGCGGGTCTTGAATATCTACCCAGGGGGTATACTTCACCCGATACTGTCGCGACCCGCACACCGGGCAGGACGCTTCTTCTTTATTCACCATCATCATTTTTTTGTACATTCTCCACGATAAATCTTTCACATAACGGCGCGCTGGGCATGGACTGAATGTCCAGCAACAGCGCGTTCATCAACATTTGAAATCCTAAAAAAATGGGCAGCGCAGCGATCAATATCGTGCTGGATGGAATACCACTGCCCTGCAGCGTCCCATACTGCACCACCTTTGCCACACCCCACACCAAACCTGCCAGTACCAGCAAAAACCCGCTTATTCCCAGCAGCGCCTCAATTGTCAGGCTGTATAATATCTTCGTCAACCACACGCGCCGTAAAAAGCCCACCCAAAGCTGCCAGGGGAACTCGATTAAAATGCGGCTGACGCGCATGTTGGATTTCTCCCCGCGGTAACGCGCATCCATTGGCACGTCTCCCACTGCGGCGCGGATTACGCGCAGCGCAATCAACATGGAACTCTCGAAAAAGTAGCGCGGGTGCACCAGCTCAAACGGAAGCAATTCCAGCACCTCACGGCGGATCGCCAGGTACCCGTTGGCGGGGTCAATCACATTCCAATACCCCGACGAAATTTTAATAAAAAACGACAGGGTTGCGTTTCCCAGCCGCCGCGCCATCGGCATTTCTGCCAACGAAAGCGCGCTGCGAAAGCGGTTGCCCTTCGTATAATCTGCCTTGCCTAAAATCAGCGGTTCCACCAGGGAAGGCAAATACGCCGGGTCCATCTGTCCATCCCCGTCCATCTTCACCACGATGTCCGCTTTGAGAGCTAAAGCCTGCTTGAACCCCGCCAGCACCGCCCCGCCCACTCCGAGATTGACCGGCAGGTGCAACACGTGAACCCTCTCCGGCTGTTGCGCGCCCAGCCAGTCCAGCAGTTCTGGGGTTTTGCCTGGGCTGGCGTCGTCCACCAAAATAATATCGTTGACAAAATCTGGTATAGTGCGCACCACTTCAGCGATGTGGTCTTCCACTTTATAGCAAGGCACAACCACGGCGATGTGCAGTCCAGCTCGCACCATCCGGCGTATCAGTTTTTCCGCGTGAACAAGGTTAACCAATCCCATCGTTTATCGCTCTGTTTATCTATAATTATTCCTGCACGTGATTGCGCAGCGCCTTTTTATACTTTGCCTTTTCCTGGTACATCAAATCGTCCGCCTGACGGAAAGCATCCATTAAATCCCCGTTTTCGTGGCAGGTCGCTGTGCCAAGCGAAATGCTCAGCGGCGGTCCCTGGTAGAACTTGTTGTTCACAACAACCAACTGACGGATTCGTTCCAACGCCTTTCCAGCGGCTTCCTCGTCCGTTTCCGGCAAAATCATGGCAAACTCGTCTCCTCCGATGCGCGCCACAACGTCTTCGACGCGAAAACTAGCCATTAAGATCTCTCCGGCGCGGCGGATCAAGCCATCTCCGCTGTCGTGTCCCAGGGTGTCGTTCACCTGTTTGAGACCGTTCAAATCGCACATGACAATGCTGATGGGATAACGGCGGCTGCGCTTCAAGCGCGCCATTTCTTCCTCAAAGTAAGCGCGGTTATACAAGCGCGTCAGAATGTCGTGCGTCCCCAGGTATTTAAGATAATTCTCCGCCTTCTTACGCGCCGTGATGTCTTCCAACGCAACCAGGATGCGCTCAAAGGAAGTTTCATACCCAGGCATTACCGACCAGTGGATGAGCAAGTCAATTGGATTTCCAAGCAGCGAATAATTTACCCCCTCGCGTTCATACACCAGCCTGCCCACCCACATGTCGTTTAATTCCTCACGGAAATGATTACGCATCTCGTCGCGGAAAACTTTATGCAGGTTATCGAGCAATTCCGCCTTAGAGCATGCTCCAAATAATTCCAGCGTCCTGCGGTTGACGTCCAGCACGCGGATACGTTTCTCACACTCGTCCACCACATCAGGATGTTCGTGTAAATATGCTTCCAGATCATCAACCCCCTGGGCGCGTAAATCATCCAGCACTTCTCTCACACCGCTGAAATCTTCTTCCCACAGCGAGACGGGAAAATTCTCAAACAAATCACGGAAATGCGCCTCACTGGTTTTCAGTTCGTCTTCGGCTGCCTTGCGCTCGGTGATGTCCTCCAACGCTACCAAAACTCGACGATAATCTTCTTCGTACCCCGGCAAAACCGCCCAGTGAACGCGCACGTTGACTGGTTTTCCGTTCAACGAGTAATTTATACCTTCGCTCTCGTGTACCAGTTTTCCCGCCCACACGTCCAGAAGCTCTGCGCGAAAACGCGCGCGCATCTCGTCGCGAAAGATTTTATCCAGGTTATTCAGCAGTTCTGCCTTGGAACGCGCTGCGAACAATTCCAACGTCTTACGGTTGACGTCCAGCACGCGGATGCGTTTTTCGTACTCGTCCACCATGCCTGGCTGCTCGTCCAGGTAGGCAGCCAAATCAACCACTCCCTGGGCGCGCAAAGCGTCTAGCCCTCGTTTTACCTCGCTGAAATCCTCCTCCCACAGCGAAATAGGACTGTATTCGAACAAAATGCGCTCATCTACTCCCATCGTCATTATTAATTGATATTGTAACTTTATCTCACAAAAGACGCAAATCAATCCAAAACGATGTATTCCTCAAAATGACGGCGCGCGTCTTGCCAGCCCTGCTTTCCCTGTTCGCGCAGAACGTGCTCGGCTGTAACGATGCCCACGTCCAGGCAATCAATCTGTCCGATGTAATTAAACCCACCCTGTCTGCCGACCGAATACAGGTTGGCAATTCCATCCAGGGCGCCAAATACGGTCTGCGTGTTCTTCGGATACTCCAGGTCGTAAACCGGGTAAGCCCATTTCACGCGGCGGATGAAGTATTCCAAAACCTCGCCGCGCCGCGCCAGACCACATTCCTCCAACCCCTGTATGGCTCGTTCATATAGCGCTTCCGCGCCTGCCCGTTCAATTTCTACAGACGAAACGACGATTTCCAGGCACAACACTGTCTTATTCCGTGGGGTCATCTCGGCGCTGAAATTCTTTTGCTCAAACAGGCGGTTGAAGACGTACTTCTTCTCCGGAAAGAACAGCCAGTTATCTTGCGACACGGAGGGACGATCAAGAATGAGATAGAGTAAAATCAAATCACGCGTGTGCAGATTGTCGGCGGCATCCAACACCGGCTGCGCCAAAGCAGGCGCAACGAGGCGCGCCAGGTACCCCGCCGATACTGTTGTAACAACCACGTCCGTGTTGGAAACAGGAATGCGCCTGCCCGCGCCGATTTTCAAAGCCACTACCGCGCTTTCGCGCACCTCCACACCGGTCAACGGGCTGTTCAATTCTATCTTCGCCCCGTGCTGAACGGCAAGCTGCGCCAGGCGCTCGCAGAAACGCCCTGAACCTAAGCGCGGGTAGCGGAACACCTCGGCGTGAATCGCCGGTCCCTTCTGCGGGGCAAAGAGCATGCGCCACAACAGAGTGAACAACCCCGGAATCGCCACGCGCGTCTCTGCTAAACTGCGCGCCAGTTGCTTGGGGTCACCCCAAATTTTGCGCGCATACTGGGCGAAAATCAATTCGTACAGGCTGCGCCCAAAGCGGCGCACCAACCAGTCTTCGTAAGATTGCGCTGGCGATCTATCCAGCAGGTTTACCGCCATCTGCCACACGTAACTCAACCCACCCGATACTGCAATCAAGGGATTGAGATTCTTCATCACGTCCATCAATCCAATGGGGTAGTTTAAAAACCGCCCTGCCAGGCGAATACGGCTGCGCTTTGGCACGCTGAGAAATTCACTTCCCATGATCTCCTCCGCCAGGCGCATGCGCTCCTCCAACACGGAGAAAAATTTGTGCGGTCCCAAGTCGAGCAGGAAATCGCCATGCTGGAAAGTCGCAGACATACCCCCAACATGATCGTCCGCCTCCAACACGCTTACGTCCAACCCGCTTTGCGCCAGGCGCCAGGCAGCCGTCAGCCCCGTCACACCTGCGCCGATGATAAATGCTTTGCCTGTGTTTTCACTCATAGAAAAACGAGCGCATTCCGGCGCTCTTTGCTCTCCTTAAAACGTAGAAATTTCATTGGTTATACTGTTCCAAAAATCCCATCAGCTTCTCTCGCGCTCCCTTGCTGACACTGATCATCAAAACGAGGTGCCCGCCTTTTTCCAGGGGGATGAATTGCGCTCCCGGAATGTGCCTGGCGGAAAATTCACCTTGCTCAAAGGAGACGAGTGTATCGTCGCGGGCGTGAATTACCAGAGTCGGCGCCTTGATGTTGGCGATCTTTTCCGCATCGGGTTCGGACAGGCGCTGTTCCAGCAGCTGCCCTTTCTGGCGCGCCCCCATCGGCATGATCAACTCCAAAAAAGCGTTTATCTGCGCCACTTCTTCAGGAGAAAGTTGTTTTTGAATGTCCATGGGAACGCCCAACGCGACGAGAAGTCCCTGCGGGCTTGCCCGCAGCATAGACCAAAACACAAAATCATTCAGAAAGACGCTGAACATGGTGGCTAAAACAGCAGGACGAGGGGGAATGGCGTGGCTGGCGGCGCTGATCAAAACCAGGGATTTGGTGCGTTCTGGATGGCGCGCGGCAAATTCCAGGGAGGAAGGTCCCCCCATGGAAATCCCTATCACACCTACCTTATCAATGCCCAGGGAATCCAGCAGACAGGCGTAAGCATCCGCTTGCATGGCGGAATCGGCGCCCTCCGGAACGGGCGATCCTAAAAACCCATATCGAGACGGGGCGATCCAACGATACTTCCCGCCAACCACCCTGGCGAGAAATTCTCCCTGGTCGTACCCTCCGCCGGCTCCGTGTACCATCAGCATCGGCGCCCCCTCGCCAAATTCGGTGTATTGGATGGGTCCGCAGGCAGTCTCAATCAGTTTACCGCCGCTGGAAACGCGCTGATAAGCCTGAGACATATCCCCCTGGTAGCGTTTGTAGACAATTCCGCCAGGGATTGCCAGTGCAAGCACTACCGTTGCGATAATAGAACGTTTCAGAAGTTTCTTATCCATAGCACCTCCATGATCCATTAGGGTAACGTATGAACGCCCAGGTCGTAGTCATCCTTATCGCCTTCAATGCCATTTCAGCACTGTCAAACTAGAATTGCCCACTCCCGGCTGGAATCACTCCTCCGACCCTATGCTCAGAGGAACGGATCCATTGCAACAGAAGTCCCAAGGGGTTACGTCAGCTAATCAAAGACACGCCTTGGGAATTTATACAGTTAGCCTGCCAGTCGTGTATACTTATCCGCGCAGACGGTCAACGCTAATACGTAGGCTGAACACAGCCCACAGTAACCCAATATCCACAAGCAAAGGGAAAACTATCCAACCGGAAAACCAGATAACCTGCAATACAATGGATACGACGCATCCTGCCACAATGAGCCAAGGGAACCAAAGTCTAGGCACTTTCCACTTCAATAGTGCCCCTGCGGCTAACAGAAAAAACAGCGCAGAAGAAATGGACAGGATAGGCGTGAGTGCATTTAACATATCTCCCTGTGGAAAAAGTGTATGCGTTTCAATAGCAAATGGCCAAAACAATCTACCGCCCACCCACCAGGGTGGAGGAGTGTCCCCAACCTGGAGAGGGACAAGACCGGTGAGATTGAGATGTGCACCGAGTAGCAACAAGATAAGTATCAATATCCACATAAATCACATCCTTTGAAGAGTTACCGCGGCAATTCTATGCTTAAGACAAGATTCTCTGTTGAACTTCTTGAAATTTGCATCTTCAGAAAAATTCAAACCGTTAGTTCCACCCTACTATACGCGATATTGTCAAAGGGTAGAATAGTTATCTGTTGCTTGATAGCCAAGTAATTATTATAAATTATATCATTTAAGGGAAAGAAAGTATATCACGCCAATTCGTTTTTTGGGCGGAAAACGATGTTATACATGCGCCGCAGGGCGTACACCAGGTCTTGTGGACGCAACCTTCTCACCACCAGCGCCATTCGTTTCGGATGTAGCCAGTAACGCAGCACCGTGTCGCGCTGGATTTTTGCCAGTTGGGTGTGACTGATGCCAGGCGGCGCATAGGTAACGATCCCGTTTGCAAAGGACGGCAGGTAATCTGCCGAGATTTCCCCGCCCTGCACCAATGCACGGTAGCTCTCCGTACCCGGCAACGGCGTGAAATTGCCAAAGGAAGCCATGTCTAACCCCAGCCGGTCGGGTGTGGCGGCTGTTGCACGCATCGTCGCCAGCGTGTCGTGTGGCAGTCCCAGGATGAAAAAGCCGGTGATGGTTATCCCGCCCACCTTGCGAATCAGACGAATTTTCTCCTCGATTTTCGCCATGCTCAAATTCTTCTTGATCAGCTTGAGCGCCGCATCCGAACCGACTTCCACCCCAAACCCCAGGTGATACCAGCCAGCGCGTTTCATCCAACGCAGCATCTCTTCGTCCAGCAGGTCGAGGCGCACACCATTGGGCATGGAGAAATTGATCTTAAACCCACCCTCCACCAGGGCGCGGCACAACTCGATGACGTGCTCGCGGTGCATGGTGAAATTATCGTCCATGATGTGCATCTCATCTGCGCCCAAGGCGATCAACGTCTTTATTTCGGCGAGGATATTTTCCACCGGTCGGCGGCGCACCTTCTTGCCCATGTTCAGCGCTGCCGCACAAAACGTGCATGCGAATGGGCAGCCGCGCGTGGTGATGATTTGCGCCACCCGGCTGCCACGCCGAAAGACGCCCATCGGACTGCCCTGCGCAAAATACGCCTCGACATCTATCAGACTGAAATCGAGCGGGTCGAACTCTGCCAGGTCTGGCGTGAAAGCCGCCGGATTCTCTACCACCGATCCACCTGCACGGTAAATCAAACCGGGCACCGCCTCGGGCGCGGTGATCCTGCCGTGCTGCGCCAACTGCTGACAAAAAGCATACAAGCCCTTCTCCGCCTCGCCGCGCATCAGGTAATCTGCCAGGGGAATTTGCACCAACCCCTGCCCTCCCACCGCGTTGACGTGATATCCGCCGATGAGCACCAGCGTGTGCGGCAGGGCGCGTTTGAGCCGCCCCACCAGTTCGTTTGCCAGCTCGAGCACGTGCGAAAAAAGCGTGATCCCAACCACGTCCGGTTGATAGGCGGCGATTTCGTTCACAAACGCCTCGAGTGAGCCGGTGAACAAATCCGGGTCGAGAATTTTCACTTCTCCATCGAAATCGCGCTGCTTCAAATACGAGCCAAGGTATAGCAGCCCGCTGGGCAGGGTAACGATCGTACGTTGCGCCTTGGGGAGATATGGTTTGGTGAGCAGGATTTTCATAGCCGGGTTATCCCAACCTGTCTCCTTTCTTCACCGTTTGCTCGGGTTGAATCAAAACCACACCCTGTTCGGCGTAAACTCCCAACACCAGCACTTCGGAGATGAAATCGGCGACCTGCCTGGGTGGAAAGTTGACCACGCCCAATACCTGCCTGCCAACCAGTTCCTCCTGCTGATAACACGCCGTGATCTGCGCGCTGGACTGCTTCACGCCGATCTCATCGCCAAAATCTACCCACAATTTATAGGCGGGTTTGCGTGCCTTCTCAAACACTTCCACGCGGGTTATTTCTCCCACGCGGATGTCCAGTTTCATAAAGTCATCAAAAGTAGCCATAACACCATCTCTCGTTTAAAAATAATAAAATAAAAGCATCCGATCAGGTAGCGATGATCAATAAATCCCGCGCCTGTTAACCCACAAGATAGACGTCCCGTTCAAGACGACAGCTACGCCAGCCGCCAATAAATACGTCCAAATCAAACCCAGGGCTGGCAGCAATCCCCCCACCACCATAAAAAACGTAGCAAAACCCAGGGAACCGATCACGTTTCCGCGCAAGAAATTCGCCGTCGCCTGCGCGCCTTGTTGTTTGTGCGTGAACGCAGCCAAAATCACTCCAAAAACCGGGAAGGGAGAAATTAACCCGCTGAGCTGCGCTCCCAGTAAATTTGCAAACGTGGTCAAGACCAGCACGAAGGCGGTTGCCACGAGCATGCGCGCTGGCAAATCCCAAACCGGCGGATGCAAATTTCCGCTAACAGCCGCATAACGCGGGATGATTTGTAATACCGCAGCGATGATCAGCAGGATAAGCGCATACGAAAGAAACAAAGCCGGGGAAAATCGCTTCCAGGTAGCGATGGACAGGATAAACACCACAATCGCCGCGACGGAACTCCCCAGCCAGTTCAGTTTGCGCGCTGCAAGATAATACGTCAGGCAAAACACGCATACAGACGCCTGTCCGCCGATCGTGCCGACGGCGGCTTTAACGGCGAAATCCAACCCGTATTGTGAAGCCAGGATGAAAGATACCGGTCCAGAAGTTAGCGGAATGCCAATCAGCCACCCGCTGACCGCTGCCCCCCAGCGCCGCCCCGCCAGCGAGACCGCCGCAATCAAGAGCGGGGTTAAAAGGAGATTGAAGATGTGGATCGCGTCCATTTTATATTATCATGTTGAAAGAACCTCTATCAACACGAGTTTATAAACACACCAATTTTTTGAAAACACGGTCAACTCTCCTGCTCCGCGGATGGAGTGCACCAGTCCAGCCACTTGAACAGCAGGGCGCGGTAAGGCACCATCTCCATCTTCGTCTGATACGAGCGGCGCAGGAAATTAAACGGCTGGCGCAAGATTTTCAACGGGTGATAGCGTAACTTCCACAACAGAAAGGAGACGTATAAGCGCAGGCGAAAACGCGCCAGGGCTGGGTAGTCTTGGCGCCAGGTGGGCGAGAAGGTCAGGTCGGAAAGGGATTGGTAGCCCTCCATCTGGGCATAGATGGACGCGCCGGGGACGGGAGTGATGATAAAGAGGGCGATCTCATCAACGCCAGCACTGGTCAGACCTCTTACCAGTTCACGCGTCATGTCCAAGTCTGCCTGCTCCTCCCCCGGAAAGCCGAGGATGAAGCACGCCTGACAGGCGATCCCAACCGCGCCCATACGCTTCACCAGGCGCCGGGCGTGTTCCAGGTCGAAGGGTTTGTTCATCTCCTTCAGCAGGCGCGGCGACCCTGTTTCCGGCGATATGGAAATGTAACGGCAGCCGGCGCGCTGCATCAGGTCTATGGTCTCCTCATCGCGCATCGTCTCCACCTTCGTGCCCGCCCCGATCTTCCACACCACGTCCAGCCCACGGCGCAGGATTTCGGCGCAAATGGCGCGCATACGCGCGTCCGAAACGGTAGGGTCAACGTCCTCCCAGTGAAATTCACGCACACCATAGCGCTGCACGGCGTCTTCCATCTCATCCACCACGTTGTGCGCCGAGCGGGCGCGCCACTTGCGCTGGTTTGTGGCGGGGATGACGCAAAACCGGCACGGATAGGGGCAGCCGCGCGAGGTCAGCAGGGGCAGGTAACGTTTGTTCGTTATTGGACTATGCGCAAAGCGCAGACGCCAGTAGTTCTCCAGCGGAAACAAATCCCACGCCGGAAAGGGCAGGTTGTCCAAGTCCTCAATCATCCCACGCGGCGGGGTGTAAAAATCTGCCCCGCCCAGCCCGTCTATCCCCGCCGCAGCTGGCAATTCCCCTGCCGCCAAAACCTGCATCAGGCGCACGGTGCGCCGTTCCGCCTCACCGGAAAGGATAAAGTCCGCCCCGGCGGCGAAAAATTGCTCCTTCACCTGCTCCAAGGCGTAAGCGGTAACCGCCTGGGTGTTTTCCAAAATCACCAACGGCAGACTGGGAAAAGCGCATTTCAAGGCGCGCACGATCTCCAGGGCGGCGTTGTGATTGGTAACGTTCATGGCGTAAACGAAAACCGCCTGCGCGTCCCCGGGCACACGCTCGACAACCTGCGCCGCGTTCAGTCCAAAGTACAGGAATTTTGCCGCGCGCCGACGCTGGAAAGGCGCTTCCCCGTAGGCGTCAATTACGCACACGCCAAACCCGGCGCGGCGTAACGCTGCGGCTGTGTACGCCAGTCCAATGGGCATGTACACGATCCCGCTGGTGAAGGGGTCGCTGCGTTGTACGATCAGGTTTGGGTTAACCAAAACTACGCTCATCTGTCGCTGCCTGCCTTCTGCGCTGGGCAGGTTTTCTCAGCCAAGGGCGCCCGCGTCAACACGACGTCTTGATCCTCTAAAATCACCGCCCAGGCGTCCACGAAATTGCCAGCCGGGCAAGCGAACACCACAGCCGCGGCAGCGTTGGGCAGCCGCGACGGCGCAGCGCAGGGCAGCACCACCTGCCAGGTCTGCTCACCCATCAAGGTAAAACCAATGCGGTTAAACGGGCGCGGCACGAACGCCGGCGCACCCGTAGGAGATTCACCCTGCCCGGCGCGATAATAACGCGGGTAAAACACTACACCGCCGTAGGCTTGCAAACCCGCCTCCCGCATGGTTTGTAGCGACAGACCGGCTTGCTGTAACGCGTCTGCCCGCTCTTGCGCTATCTGCCAGGCGCGTTCTTCTGAAACCTTGCCATAACGCTGCGGAAAGGCGCTCTCCGCTAACGGCAGCGTCCAACCGATGCACAGCGCCGCCAGAAAACCCAGCAGCCAGGCGTATTTCCAGCGCGGTAAGCCGGATGCAGGCGCATCTGCCGTTGCGCGGGCTGGCGCTTGCGCGGCGAGCGGGAAAACCAACCGCCCCAGCCACAAAGTTACCTGCGCCAGACCGGCGGCGAAAAAGAGTATAAACACCCAGTCCACTGGCAGGGTGAAACGCCAGCCAGATTGGCGCCCAATCGCCGTGCTTAACGTGTAGGCGACGTTCATCCAGCCGGGAAAAAGCACCACCGCGCCCGCCTTCTGCCAGCCCGCCGCAAGCCCCAGCGCCAGCATCAGCAGGCTCAGCGCCAGTGGTAAAATAGAATCACCCGCCAGGGCGCCCTTCCAGCCGCCCCAGTAAGGCAGAGTCTCCACGTAGGCGCGGGCAGAGCAGCACACATCCCACAGGCGCGCGCGCTGCTCACGCCAGTAGGGGAACAAATCTGTGTTGAAGTCATACATCACCCACGCGGAAAGCGGCAGCACGAGCAGCGACTCGACCTGGTTGTGCAGGAAATGGGCGCCGACGAAGCGCGCCACCACGCCGGGTTGCGTGCGGATGAAATCCAAGACCGCTTTTTGGATGCGGGCGTTATACTCCGCCGTCGTTTCCCCGGGCAGAGAAGGCAGGGCGTTGACGTACAGGTTTTCGGCGTTCGGGGCAGGATGATACACGGCGGTCATGTACATGGTCTGTCCCGGGTCGTTCAGCGTCAGGCTGCCGGTGGTCTGCCAGGCGCGCCACATCCAGCCGGATACGCCCAGCAGCGTGCCAATCCCAAGCAAGACGACTGCCAGGAGGGCGTAGCGCCAACGCCGGGCGAAATAAACCAAAAGGAACGCACCCACGCAGGGCGCCAAAATCATCGTCTGTGGGCGCAGCAGGGTCAAAGCGCCGAGAATCCCACCCGCCAGCAAGGGCAGTCCCTTGCTTTCGCCGCCGCGCCGCAACCAAAAGACAACCACCAGCACGAACAACGCCATCATCGCGGCAGTGGGCAAATCGGAAAGCATGAGCTTGGCGTGCGCCACGCGAATTACCCCCGAAAGCTGGATGGCGTTGGCTTCGCGCAGGATCACCATCCCCGCCACGAAGAGTCCGGTCAGGCGCTGGTGCAACAAAACGCCCAGGAAATACAACACAACCGGAAACAACCCAAAAACCAGCACCTGGCTGTTGACCACGCTGGCGTAGTCCTGCCCGGCAAAGGCGTGCAGGACTGCCAGGAACAGGGCATACAGAGGCTTGAGCGGCATCCAGCCGAAGCCCCAACCGAGCAACAGGCGCTGAGCGGTCAGGTCGTAGCCTGTGGCGTCGGAATAAGGGTAGTATTCGAAATTGGGCGGAACGGGACGCAGGGCAAAGTAATTCGGTGAGAGTGGCTGCGCCTGCCACAACCACACCGCCACCAACCAGACCAGCAAGGCTGCCAGCAAGTCAAATGTCCACAGGCGGCGCGGCGAGAACAACAAGCTGAAAACCAACAACGCAACTCCCGCTACCCACACCAGGAGTGCTTGCAGCGGCAGCAGCGGCGCGCCGGGGTCGTGCCAACCGACTACGTCCGGTTGCAGCCCCAACCCGCTGGTAATGACGAAGCCCCACAGCGCCAGCAACGCAGCAAAGATCAGCAGCGCCAGGCGCACTTCAGAACGGATTGCGTCCCAGGCGAAACACAGCCCACCGTTACGTAACACGGGCAGGACGATCAACGCCTGGGCGCACATCAACGTCAACCACGCAACCAACGGCAGCAGGCGCACAAGGTAAGCGCGCACGGAAGCGTCCGGCATTTTCAGCGCCGCATTTCCCAACTGGACGCCCAGGAACACGACAGCCAAGCACAAAACGAGCAGGGCAGTGTACACCCAGGCAGGTTTTAAAAGCGCCGCCAGCCAGGCGCATAGGTTTGCGCCCCAGGTTTCGTTGCGACGCAGGTTCCACAAGAGGGCAGCGAGGGCAAGCACGAGCAGCAGAATGGCTGCCGCCAGCGCCAGGCGCGCGTTTGAGAACCCCAAGGGCAGGCGGTTGTGCGCCTCGCCTGGTAGCGCTAACAGCGCCACCAGCGCCAGAACCCCTTCCACACCCGCCAGCGCCAGAAAAGCGCCCAGGGCGCGAGGGCGTTCGTTTCCATTCTTTTCAGGGGGAGAGAAGCTGCTCAAAAAGCCCGGCATAAGCCTCCCACATCCCTGCCACAGAATACCGTTTTTCTACCACGGCGCGGCTGCCCTGTGCCAGGCGCTGGCGTAAAGCCGCGTCGCTCAACAGAGTTATCAGCGCCTGCGCCAGGGGTGCGGATTGCCTGGCAGGGAACAAATACCCGCTTTCCCCGTGCACCATCACTTCTTGCACTTCAGGGATGGCGGAAGCGACGCACGGCAAACGGTATGCCATCGCCTCCAGCAGGGCATTGGGCATGCCCTCCCACAGCGTGGGAAAGACGAACAAATCCGCTGCCAGCAGCAAACGCGGCACGTCGGCGCGCATACCGGTAAAGCGAATTGCATTTTCCAAACCCAGGCGGCGCGCCTGTTCTTGCAGGGGCTGGCGCAGGTCGCCATCTCCCACAGCCAGCAGCAGCGTGTTGGGATAGGCGCGCAGCACGTCCGGCAGGGCATCCAGCAGGTAAGTGTGCCCTTTTTGACGCGTCAGCCGTCCGACGCTGAGCAGGACGTTTGCGTCTGGTGCCAGGTCAAACTCGGCGCACACGGCGCGGCGGGCGGTTTCTCTACCCTGCAAATCCGGCAATTCCACGCCGTTGGGGATGACAACGATTTTTTGGGGGTGCACTTTCTCAAATTCCAACGCCGCGCCGCGCACGTGCTCCGAATTGGCAACCAGGCAGGTGGTTGCGGCGCTGTTGACCATTGCGCCGTGCAGGCGGCTCATCCAGGGCGGCATTCCATCAATACAGCCGCGATTGGAAGCCACGCGCACCGGAACACCCGCCAGCCAGGCAGCCGGAATTGCCAGCAGATTACAATGCTGGGTAAAGCTCATCAGCAGGTCAAACTGCCCGGCGCGCAGCAGGCGCAGCAGACGCAGCCAGCCGACAAGCAGCCGCCAGGCGTCCCACCAACGCCCTCCCTTGCGCCACAAACCCATATCCAGGACGGGAAAACCCTCGGCAGCCTGCCAATCCGCCTGCAGTCCGTCCTTATCATACAGGAAGGCAGCGCTCACCTGCCAGCCACGCGCCTGCAAGCCGCGCCCCAGCTTCAGCAGGGAGTACTGCGCGCCGGCGCGCGTCATTTGCGTGCCTATAAGGATTATCTTGGGAGGGTGTCTTTCCGTTTGCATCGTCATTCTTCCAGACCTGACGGATTTAATAGCTAGCCAGGTTTTTATTCAACGGGCGTTCATCATCTCCAGGTATTGCCCGATGACCGTTTCTTCCTCAAATTGGCGCAACCATTGCGGCGGGGCAAGGCGTTCATCGCCCGCCAATATGGTACACAACGCCTGCGCCAGGGCAGGCGCGTCTCCCACAGGCACGAGGTGCCCGTATTTCCCGCCGTCCAGAATCTCTGCCGGACCGCTGGGACAATCCGTGCTCACCAGGGCGCAACCGCACGCCATGCCCTGGATGAGCGCGCCGGGCAGCCCCTCAAAAATGGAGGAAAGGACGAAGATTTTGGCGCGTTTTAAATACGCACCCGGGTTCATCACAAAGCCCGGCAAATCCGCCTCGCCTTGCAATCCCAGCTCGCCGATCAGGCTTTCCAGGCGCGGGCGTTCGGGTCCGTCGCCCAGGATGACCAGTTTTGGCGGGTTAATTCCCGGCGGCAGGCTGCGCCGCGCCAGGGCAAAGGCGCGCAGCAGGGGTGCGAAGTCTTTTTCCGGGCTGAGGCGCCCCATGCCCACCACCAGCGCAGCGTTGAAATCCGGCGTAAACCAGGGGTGGTCGGCGCTTTCCGCCATTTGCGCCCGCAGGGCAGGGGTGATAATGGGGTCGTAAATCAGGCGCATACGCTCTGCCGGGATCCCAGCGTATTCTTGCAGGTCGCGCGCCACGCCACGCGAGTCCGCCACGATCTCGTCTGCCCAGGGGAAGATGTGGCGTACCAACACGCGTTCCAGGCGCTTCTTCCAGGTGGAGCGCGGCAATTGCGAAATCGTCGTCGCCAGGCGGATGACCATCAAGGGGCGGAAACCGCCCGCCTGTGCCAGACGACCGCTAATTTGGGCGATCAGATCCGTTAGCACCAGCGTGGAGATGAACACTTGCGGTCGTTCGCGGTGCAGATAGCCTAACAAGGGCGGCAAGCAGGTGTAGGCACTGGACGAGTTTAAATCCACCACGCGCACGCCGGGCGGCACCTGGGTGAGAAACGCACCGACCGCCTTGACCAGCACGAGGTCTACCGCCAGTCCGCGCCGCGCAAAACTGCCCGCCAGTTCCAGGGTGACACGCTCTGCCCCGCCCACCACCAGCGTGGGCAGGAAGAGCGCCAGATGTTTTACGGGAGTTAGAGCAGGATTGGGGTAGGTCATAAGACTAGCGGGCTGTCACGCAGGTCGTCCACGTAGGTGCGCTGCCATAATTCCAGGTTGAGCAAAATCCACAGGCGCGTGCCGTGATCCATGCGTCCGCTCTCGTGTTCCTCAACCAGGCGGCGCACCTGCTGGGGCTGGAAATAGCCGCGCCCCAGCGCCTGTGGGGATAACAGAGTGTCGTGCACCACCGGACGCAGGGCGCCGCGCAGCCATTCGCTGATGGGCACACCGAAGCCGTGTTTGCGCCGGTAGAGTATGTTTTTAGGTAATATGCGTTCCATAGTCTTTTTAAGGATGTACTTCGTCGTCATGGCAAAGGCGGAGCCGTGCAGCTTCATCTGCGGCGGCAGGCTGGCGGCAAATTCTACCACGTGGTGATCCAACAGTGGAGCGCGCACTTCCAACGAATTCGCCATGCTGGCGATGTCCACCTTGACGTTGATGTCGTCTGGCAGGTAGTTCAACAGATCCAGGTAAATCCACATATCGAGGGACGGCGCGCCAGGGAAGCCGCGCAGCGCTTCCTCCAGGTGTTGCACCAGCGCGTTTTGGTGCACGCGCCCCAGAAAATCTGCCTGGCAAAAGGAAGCCGCGAAGGCAGGCGTGAACACCGTGTGGCGGTTGATGTATGCCTCGGCAGGGGAGACGTCGCTGCGGCGGGCGATGGTGGCGGCGCGATGTGCCCAGTTCTGTAACGGTGGCAGCGCCTGCGCCGCGCCGAATAACGCCGGCGCCAGCCCCTGGCGCACAAAAGCGGGCAGTTTTCGGTAACTATCCAGGATGTGAGCGGCGCGGTAATAATCGTAGCCGCCGAAGTTCTCGGCTCCGGCGTCGCCGCTCAATGCCACAGTAACGTGCTGGCGGGTTACCTGCGAGACGTAATACGTGGGGATGGCAGAGGCGTCCGCAAACGGTTCGCCGTAATGCCACACCAGGCGCGGCAGGGCTTCCACGGCGTTGGGTTTGACGGTGAACTCGTGATGGTCGGTGTGGAACAACTGCGCCACCTGGCGGGCGTAGGGCGTCTCGTCGTAATCCATCTCCTCGAAGCGGATGGAAAAGGTCTTGACCGGCGCGCGCATCAGGCGGCTCATTATGCCCACCACGGCGCTCGAATCCACCCCGCCGGAGAGGAAGGCTCCCAACGGCACTTCGCTCATCAGGCGCACGCGCACCGCGTCCTCCAGCAAGTCCCACAGGCGCTGGCAGAGATCCTCTTCCGTGAGGCGGCTGTTCACCTTGCGGCTGAAATCCACCTGCCAGTAGGGATGAATGGAAACCTCGCCGTTTTCCAAAATCAGATAATGCGCCGGGGGGAGTTTGTAAACCCCTTCAAAGATCGTGTGCGGGGCAGGGACGTACATGCGCAGCAGGTAGGCATACAGGGCGTCCTGGTTGAGCGTGCGCTGCACCTGGGCGTCTTGCAGTAAAACGCGCAACTCCGAGGCAAACAAAAAGGAATCAGGCGTGCGCGTATAAATGACCGGTTTTTTACCCATACGGTCGCGCACCAGCACCAGGCGTTGTTTTTTCACGTCCCACAAGGCGTAGGCGAACATACCGCGCAGACGAGCGCATGACTCCACACCCCACTCCTCGTAGGCATGCACGATGGTTTCCGTGTCGCTGCGCGTGGCAAACTTGTGCCCGCGTTGCAGCAATTCGGCGTGCAATTCCTGATAATTGTAGATTTCAC
The DNA here is from genome assembly GCA_964524425.1 of uncultured Anaerolineaceae bacterium. Classification (GTDB taxonomy): domain Bacteria; phylum Chloroflexota; class Anaerolineae; order Anaerolineales; family DRKV01; genus JBAXBF01. The sequence goes on from CAZGDA010000006.1 coordinate 23,351, forward strand.
CGTTGAAGACGATCCACACCGTGCCGTCCTCGTTGCTGATGGGTTGATTGCCGGTCGCCAAGTCAATGATGCTCAAGCGACGGTTGCCCAGCCCGACCGCGCCTTTGAGGTATTGCCCTTCTCCGTCCGGTCCACGGTGGCGGATGGAATCGCACATGCGCTGCAAGAGCGCCTTATCCACCGGCGTTTGACCGTCCAGGTTTACTTTTCCGCAAATTCCACACATATTCTTACCTTTTGGTTGTTTCGTTTATGGGTTTTTAACCTTTAAGCTTTGCTTAAGACCCAATGGAGTTTGGAAACCCATCGGGTCTTGAGACTACTCAACGCGGCACTAAAAGCTGCAAGCCGATACCTTTAAATTGTTCCAAGGGCGCATAATAGCGCAGCACCGGTTCGGCGACCCAGCGCACCCAGGCGTCGTTTTCCTCGCCAAAACCGGTGTCTTCCTGACGGTTACGCGCGTAACTCACCTTGAGCGGATCGCTGATGATGAGGGCAAAACGATGTTGTTGCAGGTCGGCGTAGAATTTCTCGAAATAAGCCGCGTCACCCGCCATGGCGTAATCCATGACGATCTTTTTTTCGTATTCAGGCAGCAGCGGCACCTGCTTGACGTAATTGAAGGTGAGTAACTGGCGGTGGTCCATAAAGAGCACGTCCCCGCGCTGGCTGGCGAGCGACACTTCGGCGCGCACGCGCTGCAAGGCTTTGTCTGCTTCCACTTTGGAGACGAGTTGCAGGGGGCTGATGGCATTCACCGGCTCCCACGCGGGCAGGACGACCATGAACACCAGCAGCAGGCGCACCCCCCAAGCCTGCCAGCCCAGGCGGTCCAGCGCGGCGGTTGTATCTGCCGCGCGCTCTGCACCAGGCTCACCTGCCGTGCCGGGCGCAGCACGCACATCCCCGCCTGGCGCTGCGTCCCGGCTAAACGCCAGCGCTCGCCACGCCAGCGCCGCCACGAGCAGCAAATCCACGAAGAACATGTCCAGGTTGTGCAAATTACTGCCCCCGCCGATCTTCACACTCGCCACCAAACCCAAGCCCAGGAAGGCAAGCAGCGGCAGCAGGATCAGCGCCTGTTGCCAACGGCTTAAAACCCAGCCGCGCCTCCACAGCAAATAGGCTAACAGCAGCAGCAAGGGCGCAGCCGCCAGCGCCAGGGCAATCAAAATCCCCTGCCCATAGGTGGTGTTGGGCAGCAGACGGCTCCACAACAGCGGCTGGGAAGCGGCTGCAGCGGCGTGTTTGCGCAACACGTACAAAAATACACCCCCTGCCGCGGCGAGCGCCACTCCCGCGCCGCTGAGCAATAAAGTGAAACGCAGTTTCCCTTGCGGGTTAAAACGCAGCCACAACGCATACGCAGCGTAACACAGCCCCAGCAGCAGGGCAGCGTATAGCGTTACTCCCAGCAGCGTATTCACGTGTGCGAGGGCGTCTCTAAACAGCATCATGTAACTGGCAGGAGCGATCACCCCGCCGATCAACGCCACCGCACAAAGCTCCAAAGCGCGCTGCCAGGCTGCGGCGGTCTTGTTGCGAAAGGCACCCTGCTGAACAGGGCTGACCCATTCCAGCATACCAATCCACAGTAAAGGAGCCGCCATCCAGGTCGTGCGCGAAATGTAGGCGAACACCCCGGCAAAAGCGGTCAACACCACCGCCGCGGGATAACGGCTGCGCCAGGCGAGCACGACCAGCAAGGCGCTGACGATCAACGGCGTATAAATGGCAGCCTGGGCGAGAAAGAGGTACGCCCACAAACCCAATCCCACCCAGACGAGTTTATGAGTTTTAGAAGAAGCAAACGCCGCCCAGCCCAGCAAGGCGTATGGCAGGGTGGAGACCAGCGCGCCCCATAAACGCGCCGCCCAAATCGGTAGGTTGGAAAAAACGAACGGCGCACCCCACAAAATCTGCCGTCCCAGGTCAATAGACACCGGAATGACTTTTTCCGCCGGATAGGTATAGCGGCTGCGCCCGAACAGAATCGAATAATCCCACAAGCGGTTGCCCTCTGACCAGTACACCGGGAAAGGATAATCCCGCACTCCCAGAAAAAAGCGCGCCAGGCTGAAAACGCAGGCAGTAATCAACAAGCCGCTCAATAAGGAGGGAAAACTAATCAAGATATCTGAGCGCCGGCACAGCAGCAATCCCGTCAACAGGGCACACTCCACAAACAGCAACCAGTGAATGGACGGTTTTGCCAGCAGCGTGCCCCATTGCGTGTATTGCAACCAGCCGACCACCAGCAGCAGAGCCGCGCCGACTACCAGCCAGCACAACCAACCAAGCCGGGCGCGCAGCGCCGTAAACGGACGCAGCCAGCCTGGCAGCCAATGCCACACGCTGAGAATCCACAACCCCAGGGCGCCCAGCCCCGCCACAGCGAAAACAAACAGGGCTGCCTGCCAGCGCAGCGAGAAGCGCCCGCTTTCCTGGGCGACGCCGTAAAAATCCCGCAACGCCAGCGCGACCAGCACCGCCATCAGCATGGCTAAGAGCAAATTCCGCGCCAACGGTTCGCGTTCCGAACGTTCTTGTGTTATCTCGTTCATAGTCTCCCTACGCAGATTCCAGCCACAGCGCCAGCATGAGCAGCGCCCACAAGCGCTTGCCGTGATCCACCTTGCCCAGGCTGTGCTCGTCCAAGAGGTGGCGCAGCGTTTTACGGTTGAACCAATCGCGCATGGGTGTATCCGTATCCAGCAACACCTGGCGCGCCCAGCCAGCCAAAGGGGCGCGCAGCCACTCTCCCACCGGAATGCCAAACCCCTGTTTGCCGCGTTTTTGAATGGCTTCGGGAAGCATATCCGCAAAGGCTTTCTTCAACAGGACTTTGCCCTGCAAACCGCGCACTTTCATGTTTTCCGGCAGGCGGGCTGCCCATTCCACCAGCTCGTGATCCAGGAATGGAGAGCGTCCCTCTAAGGAACTAGCCATTGTCATGCGGTCCGCCTTCACCAGCAGATCACCAGGCAGGTACGTGGTCAAATCTGTGTACAAGGTGCGGTCGAGGAAGGAATCGGCGCGCGCTTCTTCAAAACGCTGCGCCAGGTAAGCCTGCGGGTTGAGAATCTGGGTAACGCGCGGGATGTTTTTACGCCACAACTGCGCCTTGAGCGAGGGCGTGAAGAAGGAACTCCAGCGCAGAATGCTGGCGCGCTCGTCCACGTTGGGCAGGTTTCCCAGGCGTTTCAAGCCGTTGAGCGCGCTGGCGCCCACAGGACGGCTCGAATCGTCCGGCAGGCAGCCCACGAGGGTTGGCACGAGCCGACGGGTCAACACTTTCGGCAAGCGTAAATAAGCAGCCGCCAGCGGGTCGAGCCAGTAACGCTGATACCCGGCAAAAATCTCGTCGCCGCCATCGCCGTTAAGCGCCACAGTAACGTACTGGCGCGTGAGTTTGGAAAGGTGATAGAGCGGAATCACGGAAGGGTCTGCCAGCGGCTCTCCCAGGTGAGTTACCAGGGCGCGCATGGTTTCGGGCAGGTTTTGGAAGGTGAGCACAAATTCCTGGTGGCGGGTGGCGTAACGTTGCGCCACCTGGCGGGCGAAAGGCAATTCTGAAAACGCCTCTTCTTTGAAACCGATCGAAAAGGTATTGACGCGCTGCTCACTCGCCTCCGCCATCAACGCCACAACGATGCTCGAGTCGATCCCGCCGCTCAAATGCGCCCCCAGGGGCACGTCGCTGATCAGGCGCAGGCGCACGGCTTGGCGCACGCGAGCGCGTAACTCCTGCGCCAGTTCCTCCTCCGGCGCAGACCATTTCGGCAAGTAAGTCAACGACCAGTATTCTTCTGTGCGCAAGCCGCGCTTGTCCCAAATCATGCGCCGCGCCGCAGGCAGTTTGTACACTCCCTCGTAAGGCGTGTACGGTTCAGGAATATATTGCAGGCTCAGATAGGCGTCAATGACGCTGATGGAAATGCCTGGCGCTTCTGCCTCCTGGCGCAATATCTGTATCAGACCAGGCAGTTCGGAACTGAAATATAAAACGCCGCTGCGTTCGGCGTAATAGAGCGGTTTCTTGCCCAGGCGGTCGCGCGCCAGCAAGAGACGTTTTTTGTTCTCATCCCACAATGCAAAGGCAAACATACCGCGCAAGTGGTCCACGCAATCCATGCCATATTCTTCGTACAGGTGAACGATACATTCCGTGTCCGAATGGGTGCGGAAGGTGTGTCCGCGCTTTTCCAGGTCGGCGCGCAGGTCAGGAAAATTGTAAATCTCTCCGTTAAAGACCACCCACACCGTCTGGGTTTCGTTGGCAATCGGCTGGTCGCCGGTTACCAGGTCAATAATCGCCAGGCGGCGCATGGCAAGCCCCACGCCAGCGCGGTTGTAATACCCCTCCCCGTCGGGTCCGCGGTGACGGATGGCATTGTTCATTTGTTCCAACAGGCGCTGCTCTACTGGCGCGCCGTCTTGTCTCACAATTCCGCAAATTCCACACATAGTTAATGTCCTATAATTTGAAGAAACAATTGTCTGTACTGTAAGGCAGCGCTGCGCCAGGAGTAATGCTCCTCCACCCGCCGCCGCGCCGCAGCGCCCATATTGCGGCGCAAGGCAGCCTCCAGCAGCAACGGCTGCAGCGCCGCCGCTAAGGCGTTGGCGTCATCCACCGGCACGAGCAAACCGCTCTCCCCATTCACGATCAATTCCTCATTCCCGGCGATGCGCGTGGCGACCACCGCCAGACCGCTCGCCATGGCTTCCAAAACAGCATTGGGCATACCCTCGTGGCGTGAGGGAAACACGAACACGTCTGCGGTGCGGTAATACGCTAATATCGCCTCTTTATCCAGCCAGCCGCTGAAGGTTATACGCTGCGCCAGCCCCAGGCACAGCGCCTGCTGCTGCAAGGTTGCGCGCTGCGACCCGTCGCCGACGATGGTCAAGCGCCAGGGCAGCGCCGTCAACTGCGCCAGCGCATCCAGCAGGACGTCCAGCCCCTTTTGATACACGACCCGTCCGGTAAACAGCAATTCCGGCGCGTGCGCCTGCGTCTGTTCTTTAGGGGAAAATCTGCCCAGGTCAACGCCGTTGGGAATGATTTGAAGCGGCACGTGCGCGTCAAAAGCGCGCCCCAGGTCGCGCAAGCCAGCGCTGTTTGCCACAATTGCCGCGGCGCGATGCCAGACAATGCGCAAAAGCGGCGCAATCAAACGATGGTAGAGAGCGAAATCGTATGGACGAAAGCCGGGCACGTCTCCGCCGCGCAGCGAGACCACGTAAGGCACGCCGAGCAGAGTCCGCCACATCCAGGCTGCCGCGCCGCAAGGCACACCAAAAAACGCAAACACCACGTCCGGCTTGAAACGCTTCACCAGGCGCAACCCAGCCAGGCTGGCGGCGAGCATAAAGGCGCCCTGTCCCAGCGCGTCGGAGCGGTCGGCGCGGCGGCGCAGGGCAGAAACACGATATAAATCGTAACCGCCAGCCGGCGCTACGCTCACCCGTTCGTACTCCGCCTGGCTGCCAAAGCGCACAGTCAACACAGCGACTTCGTCCCCCAGGGCTGTGAATTCAGCGGCGTAATTGGCGCTGGCGTTGCCAGCCCCACCGCCCACTGGCGGGTATTCACTGTTGACGATTAATATCCTCATTTGCCGACCACACGCCGCACGGTATACGTCGGCTTCTGCTGGGATTCGTGATACGTGCGCACCAGCAATTCGGCGATCAAGCCCATCAAAATGGACTGAAAGCCCATGATCATCACCATCACACTCACCACAAAGATGGGTGAATCGAAGGCGGAAATACCAAAGCCCAACCGACGCACCATCAAAAACAACAATCCCAGGGCGCTCAGCGCCATCAAGAAAAAGCCCGCCCCGCCAAACACGCGCATCGGCTTCGCCGAGTAATCTACCAGGAATTTGACCGTGAACAGGTCCAATATCACCTTGAGCGTGCGCTCCAAGCCGTATTTGGCTTTGCCAAACTTGCGGGCGTGGTGATGCACGGGGATCTCGACAATTTTCGCCCCAACCGAATAGGCGTAGGCGGGAATAAAGCGGTGCATTTCCCCATACAAGCGAAAACCGGTGATGACCTCGCGGCGGTAGGCTTTGAGCGTACAGCCGTAGTCGTGCAACTGCACACCAGTAACCCAGGAAATCAGGCGGTTTGCCAGCGCAGACGGCAGGCTGCGCGTGACGAAATTGTCCTGGCGGTTGATGCGCCAGCCGCTGACCACGTCGTAGCCCTGCTCAATTTTTTCCAGCATAACCGGGATGTCTGCCGGGTCGTTTTGCAAATCGGCGTCCATCAAAACGATGATGCTGCCGCCGGCGTGGTCAATTCCGGCGCTGATCGCAGCCGTCTGTCCAAAGTTGCGGCGCAATTCCACCACGCGCACGTGCCGGGTGTCTTCATTGACCAGTTCTGCCAACACGTTCACGCTCTCGTCTTGGCTTCCGTCATCCACGTAGATGACCTCCCAAGGAACGGGCACGTTTTGCATGGCGCCCTGGACTGCCTGATGCAACAAGCGCAGGCTCTCGGCTTCGTTATAAACAGGTATGACAATGGAAAGTTGAGCGTCTTGCATTGATTCTATAACTCCAAATCTTACTCGCCCCAGAGCGTTTTTAAATCTTCCCTGACCATCATGGCTATCATTTGCTCAAAGCTGACACTGGGCATCCAACCCAACACCTGATTCGCTTTGCGCGGGTCGGCTACCAGCGGAATTTCCCCTTCGGCGCGGTAGAGAGCCTGCTCTTGCACCACGAACTCGCGATAGTCCAGCCCCACGCTGCCAAAAGCCGCCTGGCAAAGCTCGCGCACGGAATGCGTCTTGCCCGTGCCCACGACAAAATCTTCCGGCTGCCTGTGCTGCAACATCATCCACATGGCGCGCACGTAATCGCCTGCAAACCCCCAATCGCGGCGCGCTTCCAGATTTCCCAGGGGAAGGCGCTTGTCCAAACCGAGTTTGATGCGCGCGGCTGCGTGCGTAACCTTGCGGGTAACGTATTCCAAACCGCGCCGGGGACCTTCGTGATTAAACAAAATCCCCGAAACGGAAAACATACCGTATTGTTCACGGTAATTTGCCGTTACCCAGTGGGCGTATACTTTGGCAGTGCCGTAGGGATTGCGCGGGTGAAAAGGCGTATTTTCGTTTTGCGGCGCGGAGGTTACCTTGCCAAACATCTCACTTGAGGAAGCCTGGTAAAAATGCGCCTTGGGAACGATTTTACGGATGGCTTCCAACAAGCGCACCACACCCAGGGCAGTGATCTGCCCGGTTAGTTCCGGTTTTTTCCACGAGATGGGCGGAAATGAAATCGCCGCCAGGTTATACACCTCGCTGGGGCGGCATTCCTCCAACACGGCTTCCAGCGATTGCTGGTCGCATAAATCACCTTCCCGTAAATAGATTTTTTCCCGTATTGGCTTAAGATATTCATAGGTTACGGTACTCTTGGGATGATCCAAACCGACTACCACGTACCCCTTCTGAAGAAGAAGTTCCGCCAGGTATGAGCCATCTTGTCCGGCAATTCCTGTAATTAGCGCCGTAGTCAAGTTACCTCCCTTGTTCTTCCGAGCGTGCCCAATCCCAGATTATATACAACACAGTTGCCGCAAGCGCCAATCCCAGCGTGTGAAAAATGCTAATGACGTCCCAATGTATTCCGTAATAGCGGCGGATATACCAGATAAAAAACCAAAACATGAAAACGCCGGCAGCCACCAGCACCCGGCGCACAACCACAGCAGAATACTGCAAAATCTCCCTCCACGCCCAGGCAGCCAGACCAGCTTGCAGACAGACAAAAATGCTGCGATAGCGTGGGTTGTCCCAATCGTCCCCACCACCACGGATGGAAGCGACCAAAACACTTACCCAAATGATAGCACAAATTACGAGCGCAAGGTTAACTTTCTTTCCGTTGAAGCGCTGGATCAGCAAATGAAACGTTGCGTAAACCAGGGAAAGCAGCATGGCAGCCCAACCCAGGGCGCGCCAGATCGAAATGCCGTACCAAAGCGGGGTGCGAAAAGCAGCCAGGGCAGCCGGTAAAAACGGGCGCAACGTCCCATACATAACCACCAGGGGAGTTTGCATACCTTCCGGCACACGTCGAAACTCGCGCTGAATCCAGCCGGAAGACTGGCGGCTGAGGTGAGTTTGGTAGGCAACGACCTTGCGCGCCCACCAGTTCAACAACTCCCAGGGAGTTTGCACTCCCTTGGGGGCGATCTGTCCCCAACCCAGCCACAAGCCTGCCAGCACCAACAACAGCACCAGCGCCGACACCAGCCAGAACTCCTTGCGCCGGATCAAACGGCGGATGCCGCCCTGGCTGCCTTCCAACACCAGAGAAAACGCCAGCAAGCCAGCCAGCAACATGCCGGCGAAGGGCGGCGATACCAGCAGACTGCCAAAGAAAGCCAAAATCACATACACCAAGCCCTGGCGGGCGTGGGTTTGGTCGTAATAGACGACCCCAAAAAATGCCAACGCCACCAGGGGGATGAGAAACGCCTCGCGCATCTGCGAACTGCCCAACAAAACAGCCTCTGGGTAAAGCGCCACGATCCAGGCTGCCAGGGCTGCCGCCGGTCTGCCCCACACGCGGCGGGTGAAGCCCCAGGTGAAAAATACCGCCAGGGAGGAAACAGCGGCACACAGCACAATCATCAACAGCGGCTGATGGGTTTGCCCGCCAAGAAAACGGTAAAAGACGGCGCTAAAAAACATCAAACCGCCGTACTGGTCTGCCCACTTGCTTTGGGTGAAGGCTTTCCACAGCGGTTGATTGGTCTTTTTTGCCAGCTCCCAGGCGGCAGTGTCGCGCGTCCAGGCGTCTTTCATCACGTATCCGGCTTTTTCAACCGCTGAGCCGTAGCCGATTTGCGGAAGGGAAACGATCCAAAACGCGCTGACCGCCAAACGCAGCAACGCCGCTCCAATCACCAGCCACAACAGCCAGCGCGGCGCGGTTTCCTGCCGCAGCGTTCCCCACGCCAGCCAGATCAACCCAGCCCCCAGCGCGCCCGCCACGGCAAAAGACGCCCAGCCATCTAGCGCGCCAAACCCGTTTGACACCCAGGCGCAAACCAGCGCCAGGACAAGACAAGCCAGCGCCGTCCAAAACAGCACTTTCCACAACGAATTTCGTAAGCCCAATCTACTCAGTTTCACAGGATACGATATAATAAGCCATACTGATTAGGTAATTCTAACTCACAAAGAGATTCTTATCAAACGGAAAGCGCATGAAAGCCATCAAACGACGCATCCCCCTGCCGATAAAACATAAAATCAAGTCCCTCATCTATCAGTTGCTTCCCGGCACAAACCGCCCGCCGACGCTCCAGGCAGACGTGTACGTTATCTCGTACCCGAAATGCGGGCGCACCTGGCTGCGCATGATGCTCGGCAAGGTGATTTCCACTCATCTCGGTATGGAGGAGGCTACCGCTCTGCAACTTGGCGACCTGATTTCCCATCCAGCCATCCCCACGCTCAAATTTACCCACGACGATCAAGCCAATTTAAAAACCAGCGCCGAACTCAACCTCACCAAAAACGAATACAAACACAAAAAAGTGATTTTTCTGGTGCGCGACGTGCGCGACGTGGTCGTATCGTACTATTTTGAACTCACCAAACGCCACACAGTCAACCCGCACTACACGCCCTACGAAGGCGACCTGTCCTCTTTCCTGCGTTACGAGCGCGGCAGTCTGGATACGATCATCCACTACTACAACATCTGGGCAGAAAATCGCAACCTGCCCCAGGGTTTCCTGCTGGTGCGCTACGAAGACCTGCACGCCGCTCCCCAGGCAGAATTACGGCGTGTGCTGGATTTCATCGGTCTACCGCAGGTTGCCGACCAGGTGATCGCCGATGCGGTTGCCTATGCCAGCTTTGATAACATGCGCAAGCTGGAAGCCAGCCAGGCTTTGGATACGTTCCGTCTGCGCCCCGGCAATGAAAACGACCCGGAGTCCTTCAAGACGCGGCGCGGCAAAGTGAAAGGGTTCGTGGATTACCTCACTGCGGACGACATTGCCTACATAGACGAGCGCGTCGCCAGCGAGCTTGCGCCTTTCTTCGGTTATTCTTAAGGGTAGCGCTACCTCATCCCTGCTAAAATATACCCCGCACGCTGCGTCCAATCGTAACGCTGCACGTCGGCGCGGGCTTGCTCTCCCAATTGCTCACAGCGCTGCGGCTCTGCCTGCAAGGTGCACAGGGCGTCCACCCAGGCTTCCAGGTCGTTATGCCCCACCAAGAGGGCGTTCTTCGGCGAAAAGATCTCCCGAAAGACCGGCAAATTGCTGACCACAATCGGACGACCACAGGCAAGGTACTCAAACGCCTTCATCGGGCTGAGATAACGGCTGATATCCCCACCGGAAGAAGCCGCCACGCGCTCTTGGTAGGGCATAAGCAGCACGTCGCAAGCCGCCTGATAAAGCGGCAAATCGGCGTTGGGGACAAAACCGGTGATGATGACGTTCTCCAGGCAGCGCTGCTGCACCTGATAGCGCAAGCGCTCTACGGCGTCCACCTCTCCGCCTACCAGTAAAAAGTTCACCTGCGGCAGGCGTTCGGCGAGATTGAGCAGCAAATCCGTGCCTCTGCCCGGGTACAGGTGCCCGGTATAACCGGCGGTGAAGCGTTCCACTTCCAGAGTAGGGAAAGGAAAATCCGCCTGCGCCAGCAAAACCATGCGGGCGCTTTCCGGCGCAGGCAGCCCTACGTAACGCACCAGGTCCACCCCGTCGGGAGCAATGAGAACGAAGTCGGACGCAAGATGAGAGGTGCTTTTAACGACGTAATAAGCCGGGCGTACAGGCATCATCTCCGCCAGGGCAGGAAAGCGTTTTGCCAGTTCTTGCGCCAGGGCGTAGGTGATGATGACCAGGCGCCGCGCCCCCCGGCCGCGTAAAAACGCCTGAAACAACTGCCGCCCCATGTTTCCCTGCGGCACGTCGTGCACTTCCAGGATGACCGGAATGCCGCGCAGGGAGGCAAACGCCGCTGTTTGGGGGTGACGGGTATACACCAGGTCGGCGCCCCAGCGGCGCGCCCAGCGCAACGCCTGCCAGCCAAAATCGTAGCCGCGCAACGATTTATTCACCGGCAGCCAGTCCACGGGAAACTCGTGCGCCAAACCGTAGTGCTGTGCCAGTTTGTCCCAGCGATGGGATATCTCTGACGGCTTGGCACAAGGCACAGCCAAACGCGCCGCGTGCCCCTGTTCCACAAACGCCTGCGTCATCTTCATCACCTGAATGGTGTTGGCGCGCAGGGCAGGCAGGTACGTGGGTGCAACAACCGCAATTTTCATCGCCCTTCTTGCCCTCCTTTACATGCGGCTGTCTCAATCTAAGACAACCTCACCTTCCTGTTTTTCCATGACGCTCAAGGTCTGCATGGCTTTGCGCACGTTGAGCGCACTGCTAAAGACGTAGAAACCCGCCAGCAGAGCCGCACATCCCAGGTAGCCAAACACAGGGATGAGTAAGACGTATCCCGCCACCTTGAGCAGCGCCGCCCAGAAGTTTACCCGCGTGAGGTGTTGCGGCAATCCTAACGCCAATAAGATAATCCGCCGCCAATAAAACACGTTCGCAACCAGCAAGCCAACCAGCAAGATCAATAACGCCGGATAAGCCGGCAGGTATTGGGACGTGTAAAAATAATGAATTAACGGCTGCCCCAGAAGGAGTAACCCCAGCGAAGCGAGCAGCGTGTAACCGCCGGCGGCGTAGGAACCCTGGCGTAAAAGGTGGCGCACGCTGCCCCATTCTTTGCGCGCCACCTGACGCGCAAGCTCTGGATAGGTGGCGTTGGGCATGGGATTGACAGGCATCTGCACCAGGTTCGCCAGGCTCAACGCCAGTTTGTAATAGCCCACCTCCACCGGATTGCGAAAATACGCCACCCACAGCAATTCGCTGTCCTTGTTGATCAAGTTGATCGTGGCGCTCAAGTTCGTGCTAATCGCAAAACGCAACAGTTCTGTAAACTGACCATGCAGCAAAGAGAGAGGCGTCTTCCACCAGCCCGCCCCCCAGCGCAGGTGCGCCTCTTTCAGCGCCAGCCGCGCCAGGCTTAGCGCGCCGAGCAGCTTCCCGCTCATGTAGATTAAAATCACCAGGAACAACGGCTCCAGGGGCAGGCGTTTGCCCAGGAATTCGTAATCTACAAACACGGCACAGGTCAACGTCAGCATGATAATGCTTTGCCCGGCGTTGATGACAGCGATGCGGCGGAAACGATCGAAGATTTGCAGTAAACCCGTGGAGGACTCGGTGATGAGATTGAACAACACAACCGCGCCATAAATGATAAACCACTGCGCCATAGCGGGGTCTTTGGTGAAATACAACGCCCCCAGGGGGGCGAACAGCCACACCAGGGCGTAAGCAAGCAGCGAACTACCCACTTCCACCAGCGTGGCGAGTTTAAAAATGGCTGCGGCGCGGACGTCGCCGGATTCATTGTAAAAGCCCACGTACTTGACCACCAGTTCGTCCATGCGGAACGAAGCCACGTTGTTCACCACACCGGTAAACAGGGTGATCGTACCCAGCATACCGAAGTTGCTCACCCCTAACATGCGGGCAATAAAAATGCCCTGCACCAGGCTGGCAGCCGCGGCTAGACCGGTGGCGCTGAACAGGTAGGCGCTGTTTTTAAACATGCGCCGCACCAGTGGGGAACGCAGCAACGGTATCGCCTTGCTTATGCCGTCTTGACCTGGCTCGCCCAAGAACGCTCCTTTTGATACCAGGACACCAGGTGACTGACACCTTCTTCAAAAGAGACTTGCGGCTGCCAGCCCAGGATGCGTCTGGCTTTTTCAACGTTCGCCCAACTGGTCAACATGTCTGCCGGGTGACGTTCCTGATAGGTTACCTGTGCCTTTTTGCCGATTTTCCTCTCCAGCATACCAATCAATTCATTGATCGTGGCAGTTTCGTGCCCGCCCAGGTTGATGACCTCATACCCTAGCGGTTTCAAGCCTAAAATTGTGCCGCGGGCGATGTCATCCACGTAGGTGAAACCGCGTGATTGTTCCCCATCACCGTTCACCTGCACGGCGCGCTCCTCGTTGATCCACTGGGTAAAGCGGAACAGGCTCATGTCGGGGCGTCCGGCGGGTCCGTATACGGTGAAATATCGGAAAACGGTAACGTCAATCCCGTTTAGGTGATGGTAGGAATGACACAACACCTCGGCGCCCTTTTTTGTGGCGGCGTAAGGCTGCAAGGGGTGGCTGCTGTCGTAATCCTCCGGCGTGGGCAGCGGGGCGTTTTCTCCGTAGATGCTGGAAGTGGACGCCAGGATGAATTTGGGAATTTCCAGGCGGCGGCACAACTCCAGCATGTTGAGCGTGCCGGTAAGGTTGGTGTCCACGTATACCCAGGGGTTTTCCACGCTGGAACGTACGCCGGCGCGCGCCGCTAGGTTGATCACTCCATCTATGCGCTGTCCCTCCAGCGCCGTAGCGCTGATTTCACTCAACCCGTCTATTGCGGCGCGGTCGGAAATATCCATGCGGGAAAAGATGAATTGCTGGCTTTTGCCCAAATTTGCCTTGCGCAGGCGGCTCAAACGATATTCTTTTAAGCGCACGTCGTAGGCATCATTGAGGTTATCCACCCCAACGACACAATGCCCCTCTTCCAGGAGCATTTCAGTTACGCGCGCGGCGATGAAACCGGCTGCGCCGGTAACGATATAATTTGCCATACTGCCTCCTCGTGTGATATACTCTACTACGCAACTATGTCAAAAAACATTCCCTTAACCGCGCAAGAGTACGACCAATATAAAACCAAAGGCGCTTTTTTGCCTGTGTTGCGCCAGTATGCCGAAACGCATCACCTGACTCCAGCGCAAATTAACGTGCTGGATTGGGGCTGCGGCAGAGGGCGCCTGGTGCTGCGCCTGCGCGAGCTGGGATATAACGCCTTTGGGGTGGACGTTGACCCGCAGCCCATGCAAAACGGTAGAGACCTTTTCATCGCCAAAGGTCTGCACTCCACCAACCTGGCGGAGGCGCCTTTTCCGCTGAACCTCCTCGAAGCAGACGGGCGCAGCGCCTTCCCGGATGGTTTTTTCCACTGCGTTTTCTCCGGGCAGGTTTTAGAACACGTCCGCGACCTGGAAAGCGCCGCGGCTGAAATGGCAAGGCTGACTGCCAGGGGCGGCATCGGGTATCACAATTACCCAGCCCAGCGCCACGTTGTGGAAGCGCATTTATACATGCCGTTTGTGCACTGGCTGCCCAAGACCAGCCTACGCCGCCGTCTGATCACCCTTTACCTGCTGTTGGGCGTCAACCCCGCCTGGGATGAGCTACAAGCCAAGCGATTGAGCGAACAAGCCGAGGCTTATTTCACCTATAGCGTCAACAAAACGTTTTACCGTCCGGCTGCGCAGGTGAAAGGCATTTTCGAACGCTGTGGTTTTCAAGCGCGCTACGACGCACTATCCCACCCGCGCCTGACGCGCCTGCGCCCTTTTTTGAAAAGTACCTGGCTGCGCCAGGCTGCAAACAACCTGCTGACCACTTTCGTCCTGGCGGAGCTTTACCTTGCCAAGCCGTGAGGCGGTTGGATGACCTTGCGTTTCGACCTGGGCTGACCGCGAAATCCGCCATGCGTTTTTACCCAAACCTGGATTGAATCCCGTCCAGAAATGGTTTGGCGCTTTGAGCATGGGCGCATCCCGGTTTGGGAAAACATCAAACCGGCAAGGATTCGATCACAAGCGATAGACGTTGGGAAAACCAGCGCCAATGGCATTGCGCGTGTCCACAACCAGGGCTGCCTGTTGCTGAATGGCGGGGTAATCGTAGGTGGAGTGATTGGTGATGATGACCACGCAATCCGCCTCGCCCACCGCCTGCATCACGTCGGTTACGCTGCTCATTTCCAAGCCGTCCTCGTCAATGTGCGGGATGTGCGGGTCGTGATATTGCACCCGGGCGCCTTTCTCCCTGAGCAGGTTGATCACATCCAGAGAGGGCGACTCGCGCAAGTCGTCAATATCCGGTTTGTAGGCAGCGCCCAAAACCAATACCTTGCTGCCCTTGAGCGCCTTGCCCTGATCATTCAAGGCGTCCTGCACTTTGAGAGTAACGTGGCGCGGCATGCCCGTGTTGATCTCCGATGCCAGTTCGATGAAACGGGCAGTGTAATTCAACGAACGCAGTTTCCAGGAAAGGTAGAGCGGGTCAATCGGAATACAATGCCCGCCCAAGCCGGGACCGGGGGTGAACTTCATAAAGCCAAACGGCTTGGTGGCTGCGGCGCGGATGACTTCCCACACGTCTATCTTCAGGCGGTCGCACATGAGCGCCATCTCGTTCACCAGACCGATGTTGACCATGCGGAAGGTGTTTTCGAGCAGTTTCGCCATCTCTGCCACTTCGGCGGAGGAAACCGGTACAACAGATTGAATCGCCTGGCGATACCAGGCGGCGGATACTTCCGTACACGCCGCAGTGATGCCGCCGATGACTTTGGGGGTGTTGACCGTCGTCCAGTCTTTTCTGCCCGGGTCAACGCGTTCCGGCGAAAACGCCAGGAAGAAATCTTCCCCCACGGTCAATTTGCCAGCCGCGCCCTCACTGAGCTTGGGCAGCAGGATTTCACGCGTGGTGCCCGGATACGTGGTCGATTCCAGCACCACCACCATACCGGGGTGAACGTATTTGGATAATTCTTCCGTTACGGAAAGGATGTAGGACAAATCCGGGTCGCCCGTTTTACGCAGCGGTGTGGGTACGCAAATGCTGACCGCGTCCACGTCTTTCAGCACCGAGAAATCGGAAGTGGCGCGCAGCTTGCCCAGCCTCACCAGGCGTTCCACCTGCTCGGTGGGCACGTCGGGAATATAACTAACACCCTTGTTGATCGAATCGGCTTTTTGCGGCTGCGGGTCAATGCCGATCACGTTTATCCCCGCCTGGGCAAAAACAGCGGCGAGGGGCAACCCCACGTAGCCAAGTCCCAGCACAGCGACCTGGGCGGTGCAATTTTCAAACTTTTCGATTAATACTTTCTGCATCAAGTTCTGTGTAGTCATATTTCCTCGTCTTTGTATTTCGCTAAAACAAGCTCAATTGGACTGGTTTTTGGGGTGGTATTTGTGCTTCCACGCCAGCAACCGCAGCAGCGGCGGGCTGCGGGGCAGAAGGCGGCAAGGCGTCGAAGTCCATCTGGCTGGCGCGCGGCGCCTCCACTTTAGGCAGCGCCGCAGCGGAAGCGATCATCTCCGGCAAACGTTTGAAATCCTGCTCTAAAAGCGGCTTTAAAGAGCCTTGATGCAGCGCTGCGGCGGGGTGGAACATGGGTACGACCAGCCGCCCGTGCACCTGGCGGGGTTTGCCGTGCACCTGGGTTATTTTTACGTTAGGGACGAATTTCGCCATCGAGAAACGCCCCAGGGTAACAATCACTTTGGGGTTGATGGCTTCTATCTGGCGTTCCAGATACTCGTCGCAGGCTGCCAGTTCGTCCGCTTCGGGGTCGCGGTTGCCCGGCGGGCGGCATTTCACCACGTTGGTGATGAACACGTCGGAGCGTTGCAGGTTAATCCCCGCCAGCAATTCGTCCAGAAATTTACCGGCGGCGCCCACAAAAGGCAGTCCCTGCTCGTTTTCGTGAAATCCGGGACCTTCGCCGATGAACATGATTTGGGCGTTCGGTGGACCGGCACCGGGCACGGCTTTCTTGCGCGCCTGACATAAAATACATTTCTGGCATTGGTTAATTTCGGCAGCAATTTGCTGCAACGGGGAACTTTTTTCTTCCATCACACCTGTTGTATCTTCGTCCATATTGCAATTATATCGTTTTTGTGCAAAAAAGGGAACAACTTAATGCGGGCGCGTCAGCGTGCTAAAACCTTCCAGCACCATCACCAGTGCATCTTCGTGATTGTCGGCGTAATAACCGCGCCGCACGTCCTTTACCACAAATCCAAACCTGTGATACAGCGCTTGAGCCGCTTCATTGTGCAGGCGCACTTCCAAAAAAACCCGGCTCACCGCCAGTTCTTTGCAAGTCTCTAGCGTGGCTTGCATCAGGTTGCGGGCAATTCCCTGGCGGCGGAATTGGGGATGCACCGCAATGGTTGCCACTTCCGCCTCATCGAAGATAATCCAGGTAACCATCACACCAGCGATCTTGCGTGCGCCGTCTGGCAAGGTTACCTCTGCCACGCGGCACAGGGAAACGGGATTGGCTAACTCATATTGAAACGAGTCCTTGCGCCAGGGCATGGAAAAAGACAGAGTATCAATATCCGAGACCTGTTCCAGGTCATCGGTTTGCATGGGGCGAATGGTGAAAGTCATTTATTGCAGATAAATTGGGGCGAGGGTTGCCGGGTCGTCAGCGTTGCCAGCCTGCCAGCGCGCCCAAGCCAATTCCGCCAGGTAAGCCGGGCGGCGCAGGGAATGTACTGCGCCAGCCAAAACCAGCGGGTATTCTGGCGCGGTTTTGGCGTTTTGGCTGATCACCTGCCGGTCGCGCGGCGTCAACTCACCGCACAGGTAGGCAGTATCGCCATTTTCCAGGCGCGCCCGCATACGCTCGCTAAGAACGTCCAGGGCGGCAATTTCGTAGCCCTCGTTGATAAAGGCAAGGTTTTTCTGGACGCGGTACCAACCCACGGCAAAGCGCCCGCGCCCGGCTTGCAGCACGGCAGCAAACAGTATGTTTTGTAAACCAGGCGAAAACTGCGCCCCGCCCAGGTAAGCGGGGATTTGCGCCGCCACGAGCGCATCTAACGAAGGCACCCCCACCACCCCCACATGCGCCGCAAATACCAACCCCTAGGCAACCGCCAGCCCCACCCGCCAACCGGTGTCGCCGCCAGGTCCCAACGCAACCGCCACCGCTTTCAAGTCCACCGGTGTCAGTCCAGCGCGCTCTAAAACCTGCTCCGCCATGGCGGCAAGCTGGGAGGTGTGATAATCCGGCGCGTGCCAAACGACCTCACTTAGCACGGTCGTCCCGTCGTACACAGCCACACCCATCCAGCGTGAGGAGGTATCTATGGCTAACAGCATTACTCTACCCCATACGTATGTTTACGCAAAGCAGATAAAATCCTGGTGAAGCGTCGCCCGTGAGCAACAAAAGTCATGTCGCGCTGGTTTTCGTCCACCCATTTCAGGCACACTTGCAAGTATTCGTCTGGTAGGGCAGCTTGGACGCGCTCCGCCCACTCGACAACCAAAACGCCGGTTGCGAGCATGGTTTCCAAATCCAGGTCTATCACTTGCGCCAGAACTTGCTCAGCAGAACCCATCAGGCGGTATGCGTCAAGGTGATAGACGCACGCGCCAGTGCTGGAGCCGCGTTCGGGCGGTTTTCCCGCTCGCCGGTACACGTTGACCAGCACGAAGGTGGGACTGGTTACCTGGTCTGGCGAACCCCAGCCGCTGGCAAGCCCCTGCACAAAAGTTGTCTTGCCAGCGCCCAAATCTCCCGTCAAACAAACCACATCGCCAACCCCTAGCAGAGTGCCCAGGCGCATACCCATGCGGCGGGTTTGCTCGGCGCTGCGGCTGATAAATTCTAACGATTGGGGCGGCAGGATAGGCATACATTACATTATACTACACGTGCTGCCTTCTACGATATAATTTTAAGCCTGGCAAAAGAAGCCACCACGCGTTTCAGCCCGATGTCTTCAAAGAAGATGTCAATGATTTCGTCCCCGTCTTCCCGTTTGGCGTTCAAGATCAAACCGACGCCCCAGTTGGGGTGTTCCACGCGCATTCCCGGCGCATATTGTTTTTCTGCGGGCGCAGCGGGGGCGTGCTCTTGCGCGGCGCGGCGGGCAGATTCCCAACGCGGCGCTGCCGTTTGGGGAGCCGGAATGGGCTGGGCGCGTACCACACCCGTCGGCTGTCCCTTGCGCGGCTGGCTGGGCTTGTATTCCTCCAGCAAGTCATGGGAAACTTCATCTAAAAAGCGCGATTGTTCGGCGGCTTCGGGAAAGCCGCGGCTGGCGCTCATCTGCGTGTAAAGCAAGATCAGGCGGTCTTCGGCGCGCGTGATGCCCACGTAAAACAAACGCCGTTCTTCCATCATCGCTTCCGGCTCGTCAAAGGATCGGCTGTGCGGGATCATACCGTCGTTGATGCCCACAATGAACACGACGGGAAATTCTAATCCCTTGGCGGCATGCAGGGTGAGCATGATAGGCACGTCGGCGTTTTCCTGGATGGTATCCTGGTCTGCCACCAGGGCAATCTGTTCCAGAAAACTCGCCAGGTCCTGTTCGCTTCTCTCCACTGCCAGGCGGCGCAATTCCATCACGTTTTCCCAGCGCCCCTGCCCTTCTTCTGTGCCATCGTCAATGTAGGCGCGGTATTCCACGTCTTCCAGCACGCGGTCGAGCAAGGATAGCACGCTGGTTTCTGTCTGCGCCATGGCGTGCCAGGCGCTCAATTTGGCGGCAAAACTCACCAGGGAGCGGAACGCCTGGGCGCTGAACGCCGCTCCGTCCGCATCTGGGTGCAAAAGGAGCAGGTATTCTCCGCTGCTCAAGCCGTGCGCTTGCGCCTGCATGCGCAGAGTCTCCACCGTTTTTTCACCAATTTTGCGCGGCGGGGTGTTGATGGCGCGCCACAAACTCACTTCATCCTTGGGATTGTAGACAACGCGTAAATACGCCAGCACGTCTTTTACCTCGCGCCGCCCGTAAAAGCGCTGCGCACCGACAATTTTATAGGGCAGGTTGGCGCGGATAAACGCTTCTTCCAGAACGCGCGACTGCGCATTCGTGCGATACATCACCGCAAAATCGCCCAGCTTCGCCTGCTTGCGATGCGCCATCTCCACAATCGTGCTCACCACGTAAGAGGCTTCTTCGTAGTCGTTGTACGCTTCCACCAGGGTTACCTTTTCGCCTTTACCGCGCTCGGTGAACAATTGCTTGCGGATGCGGTTGGGGTTTTGGTCAATCACCGCCATCGCCACGTCCAGGATCGTTTGCGTAGAGCGATAATTCTGTTCCAGCAAAATCACCTGCGCGTCGGGGAAGTCCTTGCGGAAGCGTTGTACGTTGCGGTAATCTGCCCCGCGCCAGCGATAGATGGACTGGTCGGCGTCTCCTACGGCGAAGATGTTGTGGTGGAAGCTGGATAGATGCTTGACGATCTCGTATTGGGCGACGTTCGTATCTTGGAATTCGTCCACCAGCACGTATTCAAAGCGCTGGGCGTACTTGGCACGCACCTGGGCTTCCTCCTCCAATAGGCGGGCAGTGTAAAGCAACAAATCGTCAAAATCCACCGCGTTGCTTGCCAGGAGCAATTCTTGATAGCGGCGGAAAACCTTCTGGATGGTCTTCGCTTTCGTGTCTTGGGCGGGAAAATCGTCCGGTGTCCTCAATTCGTTCTTGGCAAACGAGATGGTGCTGTGTACGCTCTGCGGGCGGTAGCGTTTGTCGTCCAGATTCAGGTCGTCCAGCGCCTGTTTGACGAGCTTGAGTTGATCGTCGGCATCGTATATGACAAAATTGGCGCCGATAGGCAGGTGTTCTGATTCACGACGCAAGATCTGGGCGCAGATGGCGTGGAACGTGCCCAGGCTCAGCCCGCGCGTGCGCTCTTGCAGCAGGCTGGCAACGCGGGCTTCCATCACGCGCGCCGCCTTGTTCGTGAAGGTAACCGCCAGAATGTGGTAAGGTCTGACGCCCATGTTCCCGATCACGTGGGCAATGCGGTGCGTCAACACGCGCGTTTTGCCAGAGCCGGGTCCCGCCAGAACGAGGATAGGACCCTGCCCAGCCGTGACAGCCTGTTGTTGTTGAACGTTTAAACCGGATAACAGATCCATAAAGAATCCACTTAAAGCAGGGTGAAATTATAGCATATCCACTCCCATTTGGGATTTGCTTTTCGTTTTCCTAACCTTGTGCTAATCTTGGGCGTCTGCCAAAGGCGCTGCGCGACGCCTATCCTTTGAAACCCGGCGACGAAATGACGCTGCTCGACCTGGGCGGAGTGTTCGTGCTTTTTCTGCTGCGCTCCCAGGTGGATAGACTCGCCGATACCAATTGCGCCGGTTTAAGCGAACACGGTGAGACGCTGGATAGTATATTGAACACATTGCGCGAAGAACGCCAGCGTTATGCAGAATAAGCTAGGTGTGTTCCTGGATACAAGCGCCCTGTTTGCCGGCTTATGGTCTAATAACGGAGAAGCGCGCATGATCTTCAAAATGGGCGAAGCCGGCTTGGTGAACATCCTGATTGTCAGCCAAGTACTACGCGAGATCGAAGACTTACTGCGTCGAATAGCACCTCACAATCTGGCAGACCTGGCATTCCTGCTCGATCGCTGCCGCGTGGAAGCTTTCCGAAATAAAAAAACGGAAAACCTTTCGCGCTGCCAGGCGTTGGTAAACCATGCAGGAGACGCCCAAATCCTGGCAGAGGCGCTGACCAGATCCAACAATTATTCGTAACCCTGGACCGGGCGCATTTCCTGGATAACACTGCTCTGACGAATAGCTTGCTTTTTCCTCTCGGAACACCGGGAGGTTTTTTGAAATTGTATCGCCAACATCTGGAGGAAATATCCTCAACGCAGGACAGGGATATATAACGGCGCCGTAAAGGAGGCGAAAGCAAGGGTTTAGTCACCCAAACCGCGCTTAACGGTGGATTACCATCTAACGACGATCCAGGCGCGCCTGGAATTATAAAGAGTAAAACTTATGGTTTCGGTTGGGTGCCACGTCTTATCACCAAAGAATGCTGTATAATTATATAGTAGAGAATTGACGATCATCCTCAACCTCAGAATGGTGGATTTGCGTGCATG
>CAZGDA010000007.1:0-11866 GCA_964524425.1 uncultured Anaerolineaceae bacterium
GCGCCGCGTTTGGGACGCGGAGGACAGCGGTTCGAGTCCGCTCACCCCGACTTTTCGCCGCTGTTTGTAAAGAATTGGAGATTGGCTTTGTTTCCCGTCTTACCCAATGGAAGAGATTTCAAATTGGGGGCGAGCGCTTGGGAAAAAAACAAGCAGTCGCGAATCTATGATGTAATACCGTGCCCACGCCATTTTATCATTTAGCCATAGCCGAAGCCCTATTGACGCACCCACACCTGACGCCCGGGATGCGCGCTTTGCTCTCTTCCCAGCGGGCAGCTTTTTTGCTGGGCAGCACCGCGCCGGACGTACAGGCGGTTTCCGGACAAACGCGCGAGGAAACGCATTTCTTCTACCTGCCTTACTGCGCTTCCGATCCCCTTCCCTGGGAGGCGCTGTGGAAACAGTATCCTGAGGTGCGCTGCGCGGATGGAGACGCCCGCACGGCGTTCGTCGCCGGTTATTTATGCCATTTGCAGGCGGATTGGCTGTGGTTCCTGGATATCTTCCAGCCCACCTTTGAACACGGCGACGATTGGGCGCCGTATCGCCAGAGGATGTACCTGCACAACGTGCTGCGCTGCTACCTGGACGCCCAAATGCGCGCCCGCCTGCCCGACGGCATGGGAGAGGACATCCTTTGCGCCCAGCCACAAGCCTGGCTGCCTTTCGTGCACGACCACCACCTGGTTTCGTGGCGCGACATGCTCGCCCGGCAATTTCAGCCCGGCGCAGAATCGCTCACCGTGCAGGTTTTTGCCAAACGCCTGGATATCCCTCCGTTCGAGTTCCATCGTCTGTTGCAATCACAAGAGGAGATGGAAGAACGCGTGTTTTCGCGCGTCCCGCAGGTGCAATTGCAATCTTACGAGAGCCTGCTTCTGAGCACCAACCTGCGTTTGCTTGCGGCGCTCGAGCGTTGCGAATAAGCTGGCGGCGAGATTCAACGCTGGTAGGGGATAGTTTTGTGCGGTATAATTCAACCATCTATATTTCTTATGTAATTTGAGGTGTTCTATGACTGAGACAGAAAAACACGTTATTGTAACGGAAAAAGCACCCAAGGCTGTTGGACCTTACTCCGTCGGCGTACGCGCAGGCGGGTTTGTGTTTACGGCGGGGCAAATTGGCATTGACCCACAAACGGGAAAACTGGTGCCAGGCGGTGTGGAAGCCGAGACGCGCCAGGTGTTGACCAACATCAAGCACATCCTTGAAGAGGGTGGTTCTTCCCTGGATAAGGTAGTCAAGACGACTGTTTTCTTGCGCGACATGGCAGATTTTGCGCGCATGAACGCCGTGTACGCTGAATTCTTTTCCCAAAACGCACCAGCGCGTTCGACAGTGCAGGTAGTGGCTTTGCCGTTAGGCGTAGCCGTTGAAATCGAGGCGGTAGGTTTGGTAGGGAATGATTGAAGTCTCCATCATCGTACCTTGTTACAATGAAGAGAAAACGATTTCCCTGCTGTTACAGGCGGTATTGACGCAAACTTTCCCCTATCAGAAAATGGAAGTAATCGTTGCTGACGCTTTTTCGCGCGACAACACGCGCGCGGAAATCGAAGCGTTTGCCCACGCCCACCCAGATTTTCAGGTGAGGGTGGTGGATAATCCACGGCGCACAATTCCGTCGGCTTTGAACGAAGCCCTCAAAGCTGCCACGGGTGAATTCATCGTGCGCCTGGACGCACACTGCGTGCCGCGCCCTGATTACGTCGAGCGCTGCGTGAACGAGTTGCGTTGCGGAAGGGCAGCCAACGTCGGCGGAGTGTGGGACATCCAGCCCGGCAGCCAAGGCTGGGTGGCGCGTTCGATAGCCGCCGCGGCGGCTCATCCGCTGGGCGTCGGCGACGCCCAGTATCGTCACACACGCCAGGCACAAATGGTGGACACCGTGCCGTTTGGCTCTTACCGCCGCGATCTGATCGCCCAAATTGGTGCCTACGACGAGAGCTTGCTGGCGAACGAAGATTACGAATTCAACGTGCGCGTGCGCCAAAACGCGGGCAAGGTGTGGCTTGACCCGGCAATTTGTACGACCTATTTCGCCCGCTCCACACTGGGTGCATTGGCGCGCCAATATTGGCGCTACGGGTATTGGAAACTGCGCATGCTGCGCCGCTACCCGAAAACCCTCCGCTGGCGCCAGGCGTTACCGCCGGCATTTGTACTGGGTTTGCTGGCGCTATTGGTTTTCGGCGTCGTTTCCGCGACAGCGTGGTTGCTTTTCGCGCTCGTGCTCGTCCTATACCTGGGCGTGTTAACTCTCGTCGGTGCGCAACAAGCGCTTAAACGTGGCGACGCGAGCATGCTCATCGGCGTGCCGCTGGCAATTGCCACCATGCACCTGAGCTGGGGCGGCGGTTTTCTGTGGTCTATGATAACCCTGAGGGGGTAAAAAAGGGGATGGAGTTTAACAATCACGCACCAATTTCCACCGCCTGGCGTTTTCGCCCAGCCGAGCGGCGCACCATCCTGGTGGCGGGCGATTTAATCGTCTCGTTGCTGGCGTTGGGATTTGGTTTATATTTTTGGGGAATCGGCGATATCTGGCTGGGCTTTTCGATGGAATTTTTACGCGTGCGCGTGCCGGAGTGGTTTTATCTCATGCCTTTGATCTGGCTGGGATTGCTGCTGGAAATGTACGATTTGCACCGCGCTGCCAGTTGGAAAGAAACCGTGCGCGGCATCGGCACTGCCACCCTGGTGGGTTTTGGTTTGTATTTATTGTTGTTTTTCGCCCTGTCTGCCCAGCCAAGGGCGCTGTTGCCGCGCCGCGGTGTAGCCGGCTTTATTGTAACCGTTTCTCTATTAACCCTGGCGTGGCGTTACGCCTTCACGCGCATCGTTGCCAGAGAGGCTTTTATGCGCCGCTTTTTGGTGGTGGGTGCCGGCAGACCCGGTTGGGTGATCCTGCAAGTGCTCAACGCTCTGACCCCACCGCCATTTCAAGTGGTGGGCGTGATTGACGACGACCCGCACAAAAAAGACACCCTGCTGGAAGGATTTCCGGTGTTTGGCGGCTGCGATAAAATGGAAGAAGTTGTCAAAGAGCACCAGGTGTCAGATATCATCGTTGCTATATTGGGAGAAGTGCGCGGCGAGATGTTCCGCGCCCTGCTTCACGCCCAGGAATTGGGGGTGGAACTCATCAACATGCCCGCCATGTACGAGGAATTGCTCAACCGTCTGCCCATCCAGCACCTGGACGCCAACTGGCTGCTGCGCTCTTTTGGCGAAGAGGCGCGCGTGAGCGTGTTTTATCGCATGGGCAAACGCATAATAGACGTGGCTGGCGGGCTGGCGGGCACGCTGTTTTTCCTGTTCATCCTGCCTTTCGTTGCCCTGGCGACGTGGATTGACAGCGGCAGACCAATTTTCTATACCCAAGCCCGCTGCGGGCTGGGCGGTAAGCCGTATAACATGACGAAATTTCGCACCATGCGCCAGGACGCCGAAGCGGACGGGAAAGCCAAATGGGCGGACGAAAAAGACGACCGCATCACCCGCCTGGGACACTTCTTACGCCGCACACACCTGGACGAAATGCCCCAATTTTTGCACGTCTTGCTTGGGGAAATGAGCCTGGTGGGTCCGCGCGCCGAGCGCCCGGAACTGGTGGAGGCGCTGGAACAGACCATTCCTTTTTACCGCGCCCGCCTGCTGGTCAAACCGGGGATTACCGGCTGGGCGCAGTTGAATTACGGCTACGTGGCAACGGTGAAGGAAACCCTGGTCAAGCTGGAATATGACCTGTATTACATCAAGCATCGCAGTTTGTGGCTGGATATTCTCATCCTGCTGCGCACCCCATGGACGATGCTTGGCTTACGCGGCAGGTAAAAGAGGAGCAAAACGATGACGACGGTTTTAGTAACGGGCGGAGCAGGTTTTATCGGTTCGCATCTGGTGCGGGCGCTGCTGGCGGAAGGCAAGCGCGTGCGCGTGCTGGATAATTTTTGTACTGGAAAACGCGAAAACATCGCCGGTCTGCCGGTGGAGTTAATCGAGGGAGACGTGCGCGCGCAACCTCACCTGGCAGAGGCGCTGCGCGGCGTGGAGGTTGTGTTTCACCAGGCGGCGTTTATCTCGGTGCCCCAATCTATTGAAGAACCACAAACCTGTTTTGACGTGAACGTGCAGGGCACCTTACGCCTGCTGGACGAAGCACGCCAGGCAGGCGTCCAACGTGTAGTGCTGGCTTCCAGTTGCGCGGTGTACGGAGATTCTGCAAACCTGCCCTTACGGGAAGAAGAAGCCTGCGCGCCGCTTTCCCCTTACGCAGCCTCCAAACAGGTTACAGAAATATACGCTGGCGTGTACTCGCGCCTGTACCACATGCAGGTAACAGCACTGCGCTATTTCAACGTGTACGGTCCGCGCCAGTCGCCCGATTCCGCGTACGCAGCGGTGATTCCAATCTTTATCAAGCGCTGGCTTTCCGGACAGGCGCCGACTGTTTATGGGGACGGTTCGCAAAAACGCGATTTTGTCTACGTTGAGGACGTAGTGCGCGCCAACCTGGCTGCAGCAAATTGTGCCCAGGCGGGCGGCGGCGTTTTTAACGTATGCACTGGAACGGAAACCAGCCTGCTGGAGCTTTTAGATACGCTCCGTTGCCTGTTATCCAACCCGCCACAGGAATTGCGCGCCGCGCTGCGCGTAACGATGGGGGAAACACAGAGCCTGCCGGAGGCGCGCTTTGCTGCGCCACGCTCCGGTGATATCCTGCGTTCCCTGGGCGACCCCAGCCGGGCGCGGCGCGTGTTGAATTACAACACCTCGGTGAGCCTGCGCCAGGGCTTGGTAAACACGATCCTGGCTTTTTTATAATCTATCCAGGGGGCTATGATATGTAAAGAAAGCTAAGCCTGGCGGTTAAAATTGCATAAATTATTTCTAATCAATTAATCTTGACAATCATATTTTTATTCAATATAATATGATTAACGTATAGTACTTATTTCCTAAGCCTTTTCTCTCACTTTCTAGCGAGAGAAGCAGGCTCATCTTTTTAACAGGCGGTTGGCAACGATGGCAAAAACGTACCGTGCAACGAGACCAGATGCAAAAGTTTCAGGGGAGTTACTGCAAACTTTTATTAATGGAAGCGGGCTTTTCAGCAACGCGCTTAAGGAGACTCTGGCAAGCCACGGAATTAAAGTTGTGCGCCTTGGGGAATGGTACCCGCAACAGAATTTTTTGGAAGCCTTGCGCACTATTCATAAGCTAATCGGCGCGGTGATCCTCAAACAGACCGGTTTTCACATCGGGCAGTCGCTCGCCTTACCAGCGAATTTGGCAGACTTAAACGACCCCTTACAGGCGCTGAAGGGAGTGGGAAACGTATATCATTTTCATCACCGCAACTGCACAGGGGACACCTTAAAATTTGAACAGATCGGCGACGCCAGGGCAAAGCTGATTATGGACACCCCCTACCCAGACGAATTTGAGCTGGGGATATTTAATGGTTTTCTCGATCGCATGGCAGCCGTGATCAGCGGCTATTCTGTGGAAATTGACGAGGCAGTCGCGCCGCGTTCGCAAAATGGGTGCGTAACGTGCTACGTCATCCGCTGGAAGCTGAAGACGCCTCCCGCTGAAACACAATCCGGAGAGACGAGCGTCAATCCTCCAAAGAAATGACGCACGGGGAAGGATCGCTGACCTCAAAGATTTGCTCATCCGGGAATGTGATGGTGGTTTTCGCACCCTCGCGGAAGATGCGCAGTCCGCGATACTCAATGCGTACCGGCGTGGGAAAAGGGTTCGTGCCGGTCAAGCCCACCCGCCAGGGGGAATACAGGGTTACTCCCAGCGTATCTAAAAAGAAACCCAACGGCGCCAACCCGCTCAGGGCGTTTCGTTCTCCCATACCCTGCCCGTCCTGGGCGTTATAGGCGGCGCGCAGGCATTTATTTTCCTTCAAGGAATTTCCTAGCCCATCCATCAGGCGCGAGACGAGTTGGGCTGCTTCCTGGCGGAAGCCATACGCTAACATCGCCTGCCCGATAAGCGCGTTCCAGGGCAGTGAAATTTCACCAGGCGGCTGTATTTCGGCGCCGGGGGGCTGTCCACAAGCTGCCGCCAGCCCCTCCCCAACTTGGGAGTGGGCGGCGTAGCGCGGCAGACCGAATTTTTGTCCATATTTCTGCGGGTTGGTGATGGTCTGCTGCACCAGAAGGCGCGCCTGCGTTTCGTCCAGCATCTCTGCCCACAACGGCAGCAGCAAGCTCAAGTCTTCGTATGGGTACGCCAGCGTTGTAACGGTGAGGGTATCCTCTTCGTTGAGGTTCTCAATGCAAATTTCCTCTACTTTTTGATAAACGCGTTGGCTGGTAACTCTACCGGTCTTGAGCAGCAGCCACTGCCACTGGTAGACGGCAATTTCTTCGCGGCACGGCTTGCCGGCTGCGTCCACGCCGGAGATGGTTACCTGCGGGCGCTGGGTCTTCTCCAGCGCCGTATCCACGCGCAGGACGAGACGTGCAGCTTCCGTGAAGGACTGCCGGACGGCAAGCTTGCCGGTGCCGGTGTGCTTTAACACCAGACGGCTGTGCGGGTGATTGTGGCTGTCGCGGTCGCGGCACAGGCAGGTGGCGCGGCTATCGTCCCACGTGGCTTGCACGGTTTCTTTTAGCGTGGCGGCGGCTTCTTCCAGGGAAATTTGGGTTGAATTTGCGCAACTGCGCAGGCGCGGTGCCGGTTTTCCCAGCGTGCGCGCCATCTGCAACACAAGCTGGCACTCTCGATACAAAAACGCACACAATGCCGGGCTTTCTACACTGGCAATGCTGGCGCCCTGGGCGGCGCTTTCCTGGCGCGAGAAAACGGGGTGGTTGGGGAAATCGAATTGGATCAGGTTGTCCCATTCGGGGACACCGTCGCCATCCTGGTCGTGTTCGCAAAACCAGGCATCTAAAAAGCGCCCCAAGGCGGGAAAACACGTTTCTAAGAACTGTCTGTCGCCGCTGACCTGATAATACTTCCACACCAGGCTCGCTAAAAACGGGGTAGCTAAGGTGCGCGTGCGCTGCCCCGCCATGCCGGGTTTGTAATCTATAAAGCCTGTGTTTGCGTCTTGGGTGGCAAAGAAATTAAGCAGCACACCTTTGACGAGTTCGGGCGCGGCGGGTGTGATGATTTCTGCCAGATATCCCGCCTCCAGGGGCGTTTGCCCGCTCCACGCGGCGCCGTAATCGCTGCCATCGCCGCGCAGAGAGTAGCCCTGGTCTGGTTGGCGAGTGCGTACGAAGGAGGGATTCGGTAGGGGCGCCGGTGCAGTTCCAGGCAAGGCGCTGCGGCTGAAAAGCCCGAGGGCAATTTGCTGGCTCAAGGCAAAAACCACGTCCCAATCTGGGTTCCCGGTTTGGATTTCTACCTGTCCTACGTTGCCCATCTGCACGCGGGCACGCTCCGCCTCCCAATTCCGGTTGAGGATGCTGCGCGCCAGCTTGTAAGACTCTTCCTGAGTTGGCAGGCTGGCTTGCGCCCAAGTCCAATCTCGGTAGGTACCGGGCAGCAATTCAGCGCTCAGGCTTAAAGCGGGGTAAGGCACGTTTTCAACTTCGGCGCCGCCCTGCATGCACACCACCGGCGCCAGCCCGGCGGTTTTCCCCGCCAGCGCCCAACCGCGCTGAATTTGGGCAGCTGCCATGCGATGCCCTGGATCGTTGGGCACCTCCAGGGGCATGAGCAAAGCGACCAGTTCGACGCGAATCTGGCGCGCCACCTGGGCGCGGTTGATCAGGCGGAATCTGCCACACACGGTTTGTGAAGTCGGCACCCAATATTCGGCTTCCACATCCAGTTGAGGAAAGGGAGAAAACGTCAGTTGGCAGAAATTGGGATATGCCCCCTTGAGCAACACTGGACGGGAAAACGCCGCAGGATCGCTCAATGCGGTCTTTTCTTCGCCGAATTGCGGGAACATCTGATACCGGCGGGCGCGCAACCCGTACGTTGTGGACAACATCAATCCCGCAGGTAACCCATCGCTCACCTTCAACTCCCAGATGTGGTCGTTGCAATAACTCACTTCATCGAAGCGCACGTCTGCCGCCAGGGTGAGTGATTCCAGGTTCGCCAAGGGGTAATCCCAGGATTGCATAAGAGAATTGTACCGCAAAACTGTAAAAGATTGCGGCGAGATGTGTCTTTAAAAACGTGAACGACTTGCAAAGATGATATATAATTAAGCATAAGAGATGCAAAGCGGGAACGAACTATCGGCGGAAAACGTCCTTAAGTTGGTTTCCGGAGATTGGTAACCGCAGGGTTATGGAATATAATTATATTATATATATTAAGTAATAATTAAATGGATAGAGAGTGAGAAGAACATGACGGAAAACCCCTCGAACCCGAACGAAAGCCCGCACGAGCGTTTCAAACGATTGTTTGCAGAAGCACAAGACCCGGCGAAAGCGCCGCCTTCCAAGGCGCAAATCTTCGAGACTGCGCCGCGTCCGCCACGCCCTGCGCCTGAAGTGCAGACAGGCAAAACGGAGGTGATTCCTGCCGGTGTTACCGAACAGACGCCCGTTCCCGCCGCGCCCGAAGATGCGGCAGCCAACGCAGCCGCGCAAGAGATGCAAAGGCGACGAGAGACGGAAGAGAGCGCTTCATCACAGAAGACCCAGGTGCCGCCCGCGCCGGAAAAGCCCGCCCCACCGCCCTTGGGTACGCCACCCCAGGTGGCGCCGCCTGCCCTGGGAACGCACGCCTTACCCCTGCCGCGCCGCGTGGACCAAATAGACCCAAACGCCACGCGCGTCAGCGCCTCCGCTTACGCCAACCCAACCCAGGCAGGAAATGCACCGCTGCGCGGCAGAGAGCAAAGCGGCGCGCCTGGGGCTGCGGCGCGTCCCAGCCCGGCGCCCGTCAAAGCGCGGGTGCAGAAACCGCAGCCAGGACGCCCGCGCCCGCAACCCTCTTCCCGTCAGGAAGACGAGGAAGCCTCCGAAGCGTCCAGCAATCTCGGCTGTCTGCTGCGGGCGGCGGTTTTGGCTACGTTCCTGTTGGCGCTGGTGGGGTTGATCCTGGTCTCGGTGGCGGTGTACCAGTATTTCTCGATTGCGCGCACTCTGCCAGACATCGGTGAACTGCGCCAGCGCGCCTCGCAATTTGAGACGACGCGCATTTTCGATAACCGCGGCAACCTGCTTTATGAAATCCTCGACCCCAATTCGGGCAGACGCACCTACGTTCCGCTGGGCAAGATTTCTCCTTACATGATTGCCGCCACCCTGGCGACCGAGGACAAGGATTTTTACAGCCACCCCGGTTACGACCCGTGGGGGATTGTACGCGCTTTTTGGCAGAACTACACCTCCGGGGAAGTTGTTTCGGGGGCGTCCACCATCACACAGCAGCTCGCCCGCACACTGCTTTTCACGCCCGAGGAGCGCGCCCAGCAATCGTACCGGCGCAAATTACGCGAGGCGATTCTGGCAGCGGAAATCACGCGCCGTTATACGAAAGACGAGATCCTCGAACTTTACCTGAACGAAATTTACTTTGGCAATCTGGCTTACGGTGTGGAAGCCGCGGCGCAGACTTATTTTGACGCCTCTGCCGAAAAACTAAACCTGGAACAAGCCGCGTTTCTGGCAGGGCTGCCGCAGGCGCCATCCGTTTACGACGTGTATACCAACCGCGACGCCGCCATGAAGCGCACCGAACAGGTGCTTTATTTAATGTTTGAAACCAGCAAAGAAAAGGGCTGTATCTCGGTCAGCAATCACGCCCAGCCGGTGTGTGTAGACGCCGTACAGGCGACCGTAGCGATGGACGCCATTAAGAATTACACCTTCCAGAAAACGGACATAAAAATAAACCACCCGCACTGGGTGAATTACATTCGTTCGCTGCTAGAAGCGCAGTACGACCCGCAAACGATTTACCGCTCCGGCTTTTCCGTCTATACCACCCTCGACCCGGATTTGCAGGCGGAAGCTGAAACGATGGTCAGCCAGCAGGTGGCGGCGCTGCAAGGCATGAACGCCCACAGCGGCGCGCTGGTGGCGATCCGCCCGACTACTGGGGAGGTCCTGGCGATGGTAGGGTCGGCGGATTATTTCGGTGATACAAAGACCGGGCAGGTCAACATGGCAGTCAGCCCGCGCCAACCCGGTTCCTCCATCAAACCGCTCACTTACGTGGCGGCATTTGAAAAGGGCTGGACGCCTGCCACGCTGATCTGGGACGTGCCGACGGAATTTCCCATCTCCGGCGACCCGAACGACACGCGCGCTCCCTACGTTCCGGTGAACTACGACGGGGCTTTTCACGGTCCGGTTACGGTGCGCTACGCCCTGGCAAACTCTTACAACATCCCGGCGGTCAAGGCGCTGCAATACGTCGGTATTTACGGCGACCCGGCGAAACCCGGTCAATCGGGTTTGGTGGGCATGGCGCAGCGCCTGGGCATCACCACGTTCACGCGCGAGGACTACGGGATGTCGCTCACCCTGGGCGGCGGTGAAGTAACCCTGCTGCAACTGACCGGCGCCTACTCGGTGTTTGCCAACGGCGGGCGACGCGTCCCGCCAGTGGCGATCACGCGCATTGTAGATTTCAACGGTAACGAGATCTACCGCTACCAACCCCCGGCGGGAGACATTGTGTTAAAGCCGGAACACGCCTTCTTGATCTCCTCTATTCTGTCGGATAACCAGGCGCGCGTGGCGTCCTTTGGCGCCAACTCGGTGCTCGAATTGCCTTTCCCGGCAGCGGTCAAGACGGGCACGACCAACGATTTTCGGGACAACTGGACGATTGGATACACCCCCGACCTGGTGGTGGGCGTGTGGGTGGGCAACCCCGATTACACGCCGATGGTCAACACGACTGGTTTGACCGGCGCGGCGCCCATCTGGTCCACCTTTATGCAAATGGCGGTGCCCAAGCTCACCGGCGGGAATCTGTCTAACTTCATCCGCCCGCCGGAGGTGGTCGAACACGTGATTTGTGCAATCTCCGGCACGGAACCTTCAAGCTGGTGCCCGCAGCACAGGAACGAGTTTTTCGCCGTGCACCAACCGCCTTTGCCAAAAGAGGAAGACCTGTGGCACGAATCGATCGTGGATACGTGGACGAGTTTGCTGGCGTCGCGCGAGTGCGCAGATTACGTCGAAGCAGTGGACACCCTGAACGTAAACGACGTTTGGGCGATCGGCTGGCTTCGAGACGACCCAGCCGGCAAAGCCTGGGCAAAGCAAATGGGATTTCCCGATCCGGTGATGTTTACACCGTCACGGCAGTGCAAGACGTCTGATTCACGTCCAAATCTCTCGTTTGCTTTCCCGCGCGATGGGGAGTTCATCAAATCCAGCCCGCTGGACATTTACGTAACCGTAGGGGCAACGTCTGATTTTTCTGATTACACTTTGTATTACGGCACGGGCGACGACCCGCAAAACTGGACCGCGCTGGCACGCGGGAACAACCAGTATCAAAATCCGGAAAAGATATTCTCGTGGGACTTGAGCCAGGTA
This sequence comes from uncultured Anaerolineaceae bacterium, assembly GCA_964524425.1. Taxonomy (GTDB): domain Bacteria; phylum Chloroflexota; class Anaerolineae; order Anaerolineales; family DRKV01; genus JBAXBF01. The sequence continues at coordinate 11,502 of CAZGDA010000007.1, forward strand.
AGCAGCGCGGACGTTACCCTGCGCCTGTACATTACCAGCACGCGCGGCTCGTATGCGGATAAACGCGTGCGTGTGCGCCTGCAAGTGCCAACGCCAACCACGTCCGCCACGCCAACGCTAACCGAAACGACGACGCCCACGCCGACGCTGCCTGTAACGGATACGCCCACGCTCGCGCCGTTTATACCGACGGAAACGCCCAGTTTTACGCCGCCGCCCAGCGAGACGCCCACCCCGCCATTACTGCCTTCCGCCACCGTGGAAGCATCCCCCACGTTTGACGCGGCTGCCATCCCGACGGTAGGACAGTGAAGGTGAGGGCGTGCAACGGTGCGTCCCGCGAAGCGTATAGCGGCACGTGTAGC
>CAZGDA010000007.1:11966-44590 GCA_964524425.1 uncultured Anaerolineaceae bacterium
GAAGCGTGTAGCGAAGCGTGTAGCGAAGCGTGTAGCGAAGCGTGTAGCGAAGCGTGTAGCGAAGCGTCCTATATAACACCTTGCCACATTCGCTTTTCAATGGTATCTTAAAGGTCATGCGACTCACTCGTGAATTTTTACAAAAAGCCGCCCGCGATTTAGTTGCCGAGCGTGTGAAGCGCGAACGGGATTTGTTGGCGGTTTACCTGTGCGGCTCTGTGCTGGGCGAAGAACCGCTGCTGGGGGACAGCGGGGACATTGACCTGGTGTTCGTGCATTACGACGAGCAAACCAAGCCGCGTGAAATTGTGCGCCTGAACGACCAGATTCACCTGGACATTTTGCATCATTCCCAGGCTTTATACAGCCAGCCACGCCAGTTACGTCAGCATCCCTGGCTGGGACCGACGGTTTTTTCGTGCAAGGTGCTGTACGATCCGCAGCACCTGATGGACTTCACGGTGGCGGGCGTGCGCGGGCAATTTGACCTGCCGGAAAACGTGTACGAACGGGCGCGGGTACAGGTGCAGCGGGCGCGCCAGGCGTGGATGGATTTCTCTCTTCACCCCGAGCAAAGCGGGGCGCAAACCGTATACAAGTACATGCAGGCGCTGGAAAAGGCTGTCAACGCGGTGGTGTGTTTAAACGGCAATCCGCTGACCGAACGACGCTTTTTGCTCGACTTTCCCTACTACGCCCAGGCAGCCGGTGCGCCGGGTCTGGCGGTGGGAATTTTAGGTTTGTTGGGGGCAATGAACCTGGACAAACGTCCGTTGACGAGTTGGCTGCCGGTGTGGGAGGCGGCGTATAGAGCCGCCAACACCTTCGCGGACGTGCCCGCGCAGGTGCACATCCACCGGCTGGGGTATTATCGCATGGCGATTGCGGCGTTGATCGAAAGCCCGCAACCTGCCAATGCGCTGTGGGCGCTGCTGCACACCTGGACGGTGATCGCCTGTTATTTGCCGGAAGACAACCTGCACCAAGAGGGGTGGCAGAACGTGTGCGGTTTTCTTGCACTTTTGGGTGAGGATTTCGAGCGGCGCATCCTCGCCCTGGATTCTTACCTGGATACGATCGAGGAAGTGGTGGAATATTGGGGCAGGCAACGCGGCATCAGCGAGTGACGTTTCACGTGAAACGTTCAAGCCCGTTGAATTGTATCTTACACCACAAAGGGCACGGAGAGCACCAAGAAACAACAAGATTGCCGTGCTGATTGAGTTCTTCCTTACCCCATCGGTGAGGCAGAACCAAGCCAGCCACAAGCGCCACGTTTCACGTGAAACATGAAAAATAAAACGCCAGACTGGCTTGCGCGGTCTGGCGTTTTTGTGTTTGTTTGCGTAAGCAAAACAAATGTTGTTTCCCCTGTTTCAGGGTCTGGCTTTACCTCTCCAATGCACCAGCACTAAACCGGCGAAGATGATCGCCATGCCCAACAGCATCAGCGCGCTGACGCGCTCACCCAAGAGCAACGCTCCCACGCTGATGGCTGCCACAGGAATGACGTAAATCACCTGTGAGGCAGGCACGGCGCCGAAACGCTTGACGATGAAGAAATCCAGCAGAAACGCCACGAGTGTGCCGACGGTGGCGAGGTATACCAGCGTGCCCACGCCGACGACGTTTACCTTGCTCAAGTCAAATCCGCTCACCAAGCCAGCCACCGGCAGCATGACCACAGCGCAGACGATCATACGCATGGCGGAAACGTCCACGGCGTCGTACTCGCGCAGGTAACGCCGGGCGTAGATCGTACCCAGGGCGGAGGACGCCACGGCGATAAGAGCAAAGGCATACCCGCGCCAGTCGGCGCGCGCCAGTTCTGCCAGCCCACTTTCGCCGCGCACGAACAGCAGCGCCGTGCCGCCGAAGGCTATCAAGGTGCCCAGCGCTTTGAGTGGGGTCAATTTCTCATCCAGCAGCAGGTGCGCCAGCAAGACCACCACCACCGGTACGAGTGTATCCAGCAAACCGGTCATGCCGCTGGAAATGTATTGCATGGCGGCGATGAAACCGCTCAACGGTATGGCAGTGGACAGGATGCCCGAAATTCCGGCTTGCACCCAAAGAGCGGCGCTTTTTGGTAAACGCCGCTCTTTCATAAAAGCGTATGCAATCACGTAGATGACCGCAGCAATCAACAGGCGCAGGGAAACCAGGGTGAGCGGGGCGTACTGTCCCAGGCTGAAGCGCGCCACCACCATGTTGGAGCCGTAAATCGTTCCCACCAACAGGATGTATGGCAACGCTTGATAGGGGTAATCTTTCATGGGCAGGTCAACACCCTCACCTTCCTAGAGCGCTGCAACGAGAGGCAGCACGTATTTATCCACGTCAGCGTCGTTCTTGGGAGCGGGGACGTCTTTGAACATGTACCACTCTTCGACGTGTTCGAGGGCGGCGCCCGGTTCCAGGCGCGTCATCGGACCGACGGTTTCCAGTTCGAACATGTCGGCGTTGGTGAAGGTCTCAAGAGAAGAGCCGAAATCGGGGTAGGTGGCGCCGGGCACAACGGAGAATTTTTTAACGAACAGGTTGTTGTGGTTGGCGTAGGCTGCCCAACCGTTTAACGCCATCAGACCGATTTTTTGCGGAACGGTGGCTTTGGCGTCCTGGCGCAGGAGGATGTACTTCGTGCCCCATGTCCAGCGCGGGTCACTCATGTCGGTGTATGCCCACAGGGTGAGCGAGTTGGTGGGCAGCAGTACCTCACTATGCGAACCGCGCGGCGGTAAAGGCAGGATGCCCACACCGCCGGTGGTCATCACGGAAAGCGCCCAGGCGGCAAATTCCACCGCCCACAGGTTGTGATTGATCATGCGGTGGGTTACCTTTACCATCGGCTTGTCCTCCGCCATGCGGAAGTCAATTTGTTTTTCGATGCCGGTGGTTGTTTCAATGGGCTGGGTGACGCGCACCACGTCGCCCGTCTCTTCGAGCTTGACCGCTACGTTATCGGGGTAGTAGGTGCGCGGCTTGTTTTCGGGGGCGTGCCAGAGACGATGCCCGCCGTAGATGCGCCACTCGTCGCCGCCGGTCTTGCCGTGCTCGGCGGTGTATTCGGCGAACTCGTTCACGCCGCCCGTCAAGCCCCACCACGCCACGCGCGGTCCGACATCGGTGGTGATGATCAAATCCACCAGCTTGTTGGAAAGGCGGTAGCAGTTTACCCAGCCGTGAAAGTTTGTTTTCTCTAACGTTGCCATAGGTTTCTCCTTATGAATAAAATTAAAACTAGCAAGTGCGCTCGCGCGCCTGACTTTCAGCCTGAGGTGAATTATACCACTGGAATCGGTTCAGTGAATTGGGTGAATGGCAATCCGAGTTGAGCGACATTCATGTCGTATTCCATTCGTTTTCGCTTTTTTATCAAAATGTGTGAGGTGCAAGGGGACAATCCCTCTCACAAGGGCGTTTGTTTCACGTGAAACATCCCCCTGGTTGCAATGCGTTGTCTTAATAGCGCCAGGCTTGCCAAAATGAACTCGCCTTCCCCACGCCAAGAAGATGCATCTCCTGGTACAAGGTTTCTACAAATTGCTCTCCTTCAGTCCACGCATCGGGTTTGGTTCAGCCAGGCAGGTCTGGGGACTTGTGCGCCACGGATGTCCCTAGACGTGGCTTACTCAATCAGGGCAGTCTCGATGATCTGGTTGAGGGAGAAGTCGTGGGTTTGCAGGTAGTGTTTGACGATCTCTTCCAGGGCGCCGAGGGGCAGCGTGCCGACGATTTCCGTACCCGCCACACTGACTCCGTGCCGGGCGGCTTCGAAGCGCACGGTTTCCAGGACGCGCGGCAGAGGGGTTTTGGTGTAGTTGATCATATTGATGGAGACCTGCACCATGTCCTTGTCCTCCAGGGCGACGCCCATGGCGCGCACGTACCTGAAACCCCCGTTGATAAAACGTATTGATTTTGCAATTCTGTTGGCGATTTCCAGGTCGCGCGTGTTCAGGTTGACGTTGAAGGCGATCAGGGGTGGGCGCGCGCCGATAACCGTCGCCCCGGCTTTGGGGTTGAAGAGCGCCTCGCCTTCGTCTGGCTGCCAGGCGGGGTCTTGCAACTTGGCGGGCAACCCTTCGTATTCGCCCTTGCGGATGTTGGGCAGGCTCTCGCGTTCCGGGCGGGTGGCGGAGTTCTCGTAGTAGTAAACCGGCACGCCCTGTTGCGCCAAAAAACGCCCAAACAGGCGCGAGATCTCCACTGCTTCTTGAATCTCTACGTTGCGGATGGGCACGAAGGGCGCCACGTCAATCGCCCCGAGACGCGGGTGCGAGCCTTTGTGGCGGGTCATGTCAATCAACGCCAGCGCCTGGCGCGCCATGGCTTGGCTGGCTTCCAGCACGGCTTGCGGCTCACCCAGGAAGGTCAAGACCGAGCGGTTGTGGTCGGCGTCGGAGGAATAATCCAGCATTTTCACACCCTCTGTGTGGCGGACGGCGTCCACCACCTGCTCCACCACGTCTTTGTTCACACCCTCGCTGATGTTGGGCACCGCCATGAGAATTTTTTTCATAAGAAGCTCTGTTCCTGCCTTTCGCACGTAATCTATGCCAGTGAATTATAGCAGAAGACGGGCGACTCATGGTAAGATTTGCGCATGCAGGATATTTGTTGTTCCGTGCCCGCTTCGTGCGGGGAGTGGTTGCAAGGTTGGTTGGACGGTGAGGCGCTGCTCGTCTCCTGCCCAATTGAACGCCGCGTGCGGGCGCGGTTGCGGGAGCGGGCGCGGCTGAACAGCGAAGAGCAGGCAGGGGTACACGTAACTCCTGCTGATTGTGTGAAGGCGCAGCAGGCGGCGTACCTGGTGCTGGAACGCGCCAATGGCAGCGCCAATCGCTGCGCTTACAGCATTTCCATTCAGGACGGGCTAGAGCGCAGCCGCGGCTACGCCACCAGCACCGCAGACGTCGTGGCAACCAGCGCAGTGCTGGCGACGGCGCTGAACGTAGCCCTCAGCGAGCAGGAACTCGCCCAGATCGCCTGCCAGATCGAACCTTCGGACAGCATCATGTTTTCCGGTTGGTGCGCCCTGGCGTACCGCTCGGCGGCGTGGCACCAGGCGCTGGGAGAGGGGCTGCGCCTGCCCTTGCTGGTGCTGGATGCGGGTGTGGAGGTGGATACGCTGGCTTTCAATCGCAGCCTGGATTGGAAACGCGTTGCCGCCCTGGAAGCGCCGACGCGCCAGGCGCTGGCGCTGTTGCAGGCTGGGATGAACGCGAAAGACTGGCGCCTATTGGGCGCGGCGGCGCGTTTGAGCGCCTCAACATACCAGGCTGTGTGTCATTCCAGCCTGGTGGAAAGCGCCCTGGATTGGGCAGTGCGGCTGGGGGCGGGTGGTCCGCTGCGCGCCCACAGCGGCTCAATCGTCGGCTTGCTGTTTGCGGAAGAAGAGCAGGCGCGCAGCGCCATGCGCCGCCTGGCGGGGGAATTCAAAGGCAGTCTGGCGTTAACGCACACCGCGCCGGGGGGAGTGCAGCGTGAGCGGTTTTGAGCGCAGTGCGGTAATTTTACTGCTGGCAGTGTTGCTTGACCTGCTGCTGGGCGACCCGCCCAACCGCTTTCACCCGGTGGTGTGGATGGGCAGTTTCATCCGCGGCGGCGCGGCGAAGGCGCCTCCCACCAATCCACGCCGCCAATTTCTGTTTGGGGCAGGTGTGGTGTTGCTGGGGGCGGCGCTGTTCAGTCTCTTCCCCCTGGTGGTGGGGTGGCTGTTGCGCCCGCTGGTGTGGCTGGACGTGGCGTTGAGCGCCGCGCTGCTCAAAAGCACTTTTTCCCTGCGCCGGCTGCTGCAAGCCGGGCGGGGGGTGGAAGACGCTCTGCGAACGGGCGACCTGGAGCAGGCGCGCCGCCTGACTGCCTGGCACCTCGTCAGCCGCGACACCGCCAGCCTGGACGAAGGGCACACCGCCTCGGCGGCGGTTGAATCGCTGGCGGAAAACCTGACGGACAGTTTTTTGGCGCCGCTGCTCGCCTTTGCCCTGGGCGGGTTGCCACTGGCGTGGGCGTATCGTTTCGTCAACACGACAGACGCCATGATCGGTTATCACGACCAGCGCCACGAATACCTGGGCAAGTTCGCCGCCCGCCTGGACGACATCTTGAATTATTTACCGGCACGCCTGGCGGGGGCGTTGCTGTGCCTGGCGGCTTTACCAGCGCGCCTGGATTTCCGGCGCGCCTGGCAGGTTATGGCACACCAGCACGCCGTAACCGCCAGCCCCAATGCGGGCTGGACGATGAGCGCCGCGGCTGGGGCTTTGGGCGTGCGCCTGGAAAAAATCGCCCATTATACGCTGGAGGGCGGTGCGCAGCTGCCTGCGGCTGGGCACATCCGCGCCGCGCGGCGGCTGCTGGCGTGGGCGGCTGGCTTGGGAGTGTGTGTATGTTTGATTCTGATGCGGCTGCTTGCCCTGTGAGCCAGGAGCACGGCGGGTTGGACTCGGCGGCGCTGCTGGCGCTGGGGATTTCTCCCGCCGGGGTGCTGGATTTCAGCGTGAACGTCAACCCCTTCGGTGCCTGTGCGGGTGTGTATGGCAGCCTGCGCAGCCTGCGTGTGGAGGACTACCCCGACCGGCGCGCTTCCGCCTTGCACGAGAGCCTGGCGCGCCTGAACGGCGTGACGCCGACGCAGGTGCTGGCAGGCAACGGCACAGCCGAATTGATCTGGCTGGCGGGGTTCGCCTGGGCGAAAATGGCGCGCGTCGCCATCCTCGCACCAACGTTTGGCGAATACGCCCGCGCCGCCACGGCGGTCGGTGCGCAGGTGCATACGCTATGGGCGCCTGCACCCGCGTTCCAGTTCGACAGCGCGGCGCTGTGCACCCAAATCGCAGACCTGCGCCCGGACGTAACCTTCCTGTGCAATCCCAACAACCCCAGCGGCGCCTTGCTCCACGACGGCGAGGTGCGCGCCGTGGCGCAGGCTTGCGGACAAGGCTTATTGATTTTAGATGAAGCCTACCGTTCCTTCGTTACCTTGCAGCCGTTCGCGCCGCCGCCTGCCGAAAACGTGCTGGTGCTGCGCTCGATGACCAAGGATTTCGCCCTGGCGGGGCTGCGCCTGGGATACGCCCTGGGCAGCGCGGAACGCATCGCTGCGCTGCGCGCCTTGCAGCCGCCGTGGAGCGTGAACGCCGCCGCCCAGGCAGCCGGGCTGACAGCGCTGGAAGATTTGGAGCATCTGCGCCGGACGCTGCGGCAGACGCGCGCGGCTGCCCTGGATCTGCGCCAGGGGCTGGTGGAGTTGGGAGGGCGCGTCATCCCCTCTCTCACGCCGTATTGCCTGTTGGATGTCAGCCCACAACCAGCCAGTGTTTTGGGCGCGGCGCTGCTGCGACGCGGCGTGCAGGTGCGCGACTGCGCCTCGTTTGGTCTGCCGCAGCACGTGCGCATCGGCACGCGCCGCCCGCAGGAGAACGCCCGCCTGCTGGAGGCGTGGCAGGCAGTTCAGCTAAGTGCGGCGCGGTAGCCACGCCTGGCGCGGCGCACTTGGAGTATAATGGGAACAGGTTCGAGATATCAGGAGGTCTAGGAATGAGTGAAATTCAGCTTTTACGCCAGGCAGGCAAGATCAACCGCATGGTCACGCGCAATCGCATCGTCATGTCCAGCGCCATCACCAACATGGCTGCGCCGGACGGCAGCGTCAGTGAACAGATGATCGCCTATTACACAGCGCGCGGGCGCGGCGGAGCGGGCATCGTCAACACCGGTTACAATTTCATCTGCCAGCGCGGACGGGCGGGCAAATATCAGATGAGCACCGCAGACGACGCCAACATCCCTTCCATGCAGCGCCTGACGGACAGCTTTCACGCCGCCGCGCCGCAGGGCAGCAACATCGGTGCGCAACTTTGTCACGCCGGTCGGCAAGCCACGCGCGACACCACCGGCATGCCGCCCGAGGCGCCCAGCCCGATCGTCGGTCCGCTGCCCACCGGTTATACGAAGGACGTGCCGGAGGAGATGAGCGTCAAGCGCATCGCCGAGGTGGTAGATGAATTCGCCCAAGCGGCGCGGCGCTGCAAAACAGCCGGATTCGACCTGGTGGAGATCCACGCCGCCCACGGGTATTTGCTCAACCAGTTCCTCACACCGTTCAGCAACCAGCGCACGGACGCATACGGCGGCAGTTTCGAGAAGCGCACACGCATCGTGCTGGAAACGCTGGAAGCCGTGCGCGCCAGCGTTGGGGCAGATTACCCGGTCGGCATCCGCATCAACGGCGACGACATGCTGGACGGCGGTTACACGCTTGAAGATTACATGCAGGTCGCCCAGGCTATCGAAGCGAGCGGCTTTGCAGATTACATCAGCGTCTCCGCCGGGCTGCACCACCCCGATGGAGTGGCAGCCATGGTGGCGCCGATGGCGATGCCGATGGGTTTTCTGGAACATCTCGGAGCTGGCATCCGCAGTGTGGTGCAGAAAATCCCCGTTTTTCTCGTCGGGCGCATCAAGGACGCGCTCTACGCCGAGGGCATTTTACAGCGCGGCAGCGCCGATTACTGCATTATGACGCGCGCCCTGATGGCGGACCCCGACCTGCCCAACAAGGTGATGGAAGACCGACTGGACGATGTGCGCCCCTGTCTGGCGTGCATGCAAGGCTGCACCGACCGCACCTGGGCGCAGCTTGACCTGACCTGCCTGGTGAACCCAGCCGCCGGGCGCGAGCGCACCTGGGCGACCATCCAGCCCGCCGAGAAGAAGAAGCGCGTCCTAGTGGTGGGTGGAGGTCCAGCGGGTATGGAGGCGGCGCGCCTGGCAGCACTGCGCGGGCACGTCGTAACCCTTTGGGAACAGGCGAGCGAACTGGGCGGGGCAACCTTGCTGGCAGCCAAGCCGCCGCGGCGCGAGGAATTTGGCGACCTGCCACGCTGGCTCAGCAGCCAACTACCCAAGGCGGGCGTGAAGGTGGAATTGGGGAAACGCGCCGACGCGGCAGCCGTGCGCGCTTTCGCCCCGGACGTGCTCGTGGCTGCCACCGGCGCGTTCCCCGAAATCCCCGAGCACATCCCCGGCTGGAACCTGCCCCACGTTACCAACATCTACGACCTGCTTTCTGGCAGGGTGAGCGCCGGGCAGCGCGTGCTGGTGCTCGGCGGCGACACGCAGGCAGTGGAAACGGCGGAGTGGCTGGCGGAGCAGGGCAGGCAGGTGTATCTCGTCTCCGGCGCGCCGGTTCAGGCGTGGGAAAACGCCGAAGCTGCCCTGGCAAACGACGTAAACGGCTTCACCGGGCGCTACGTGATGATGAATTTCGCTCGCGAGGCGTTCACTTTCCTGCCGTACAAGCTGGTCAAGGCAATTGAGCCGGGCAGTGTGCTGTTAAGCAAGACCGGCGAGCAGCACCCCTGCACGACGCACGTGCGCATCGGTGAGGCGCTGGACGAGCGCCTGGCGGTGGACACGGTGGTGATGCACCTGCGTATGCGCCCGGTGCGCGCCTGGCTGGAAGGGTTGGACGACGGGGTGGCTGAAGTGTATAAAATCGGCGATTGCCTGGAGCCGCGCAAAGCCATTGACGCCATGGCAGACGGCGGCAGGCTGGGGCGCGAGATCTAAGCGTTGGGTTGAGAGGCGAATGATAGATCTACCCCGGAGGTTACGGAGCACGCCCAGCCTTTATCTTTGTGCTTTCCCTGGGTGTGTTGCGTGGGTAATCCTTACCCAACCGGCTGCCGGAACCTGGCGCAGCGGAGAGTAGCAAAGCAGGCAATTTGCTGAAGTGCAAGCGGTGGGAGGTGTGAGATGGAAATTCGGGTGTTATTCTTTGCCACGTTGAAGGACGTCGCCGGAATGGCGCGCCTGGATATGGAATGGTCGGACGGAGAGAACGTGGCGGGGTTGAAGCAACGCCTGGCGCAGCGCATCCCCGCCCTGGAAGCGGCGCTGCTCAACGCGGTCGTCTCCGTCAATCAGGAATACGCCGAGGACGAGGTGATTATCCCGGCGGGGGCGGAAGTGGCTGTGTTTCCGCCCGTCAGCGGGGGCAGCGAAAGTGTTGTCTGCCGCATCAGCCAGAATGTTTTGGATTTAAACGCCATCCTGGCGCAGATTACCCTGCCGACCACCGGCGCAGTCTGCTTCTTCGTTGGCACGGTGCGCGCCAAAACGCTGCACCCGCCTTCCCCGCAACAGCCCACCGAGACGGATTACCTGGAATACGAAGCCTACACGCCGATGGCGGAAGCCAAGATGAAAGAGATCGCCGCTGAAATCCGTCAGCGCTGGACGGACGTGGAGGGTGTGGCGATTTACCAGCGCGTGGGCAGGCTAGAAGCGGGAGAAACCGCTGCGGTGGTGGCTTGCTCAGCCTCCCACCGCCAGAACGGGGCGTTTGAAGCCGCCCGCTACGGGATTGAGCGCCTGAAGCAGGTAGTGCCGGTGTGGAAGAAAGAGGTCGGACCGGACGGGTCGGTTTGGGTGGAGGGAGAACACCCTGCAAAGGAGGCGTAACATGGTCATCCAGTGTATTACCTGTGGGCAGGCTTACCCCGCCGAGGGCGTGCCGTATTGCTGTGCGGCGTGCGGGGGGTTGTTCGATTACAGCACCTGGGAGGCGGCTGCGGCAGAGTGCGACCCGGCTCAACCCGGCATCTGGCGCTACCGCTCTCGATTCGGATTGCCGCCGTCCGCCCCGGCGCTCAGCCTGGGGGAGGGCAACACGCCTCTGCTGTGGACGGAAGCCGGCGGGCAGGAGGTGGCGCTGAAGTGCGAATATCTCAACCCCAGCGGTTCCTACAAGGACCGCGGCGCGGCGACCCTGCTCAGTTTTCTGCTCAGCCGCGGGGTGGATGCGGCGATCGAGGACTCTTCCGGCAACGCCGGGGCGGCTTTTGCAGCCTACGCAGCGCGGGCAGGCGTGCAAGCCAGGGTGTTCGTGCCTGCCAGCGCCTCGGGTGCCAAACGTCAGCAAATTGAGGCTTACGGGGCGGAAGTGGTGCGCGTGCCGGGCACACGCCAGGACGTGGCACAAGCCACCCTGCGCGCCGCCCAGGCGGGGGCAGCCTACGCCAGTCACCTGTGGATGCCGCAGGTGCTGCCGGGGTATGCCACGATGGCGTATGAAATCGTTGAACAAATGCGGCGCGCTCCCGCCACGTTGATCGCCCCGGTGGGCGCGGGGGGGATGCTGCTGGGGATCGCCCGCGGCTTTGCGGCGCTGCAACGCGCCGGTAAAATTGAGCGCAGCCCACGCCTGGTGGGCGTGCAGGCGGCGGCTTGCGCGCCGTTCCTCAGCGCAAGCGGGGAAGTGCCCAGCGCTAAAGAGACCCTGGCGGAGGGCGTGCGCATCACCAAGCCATTGCGCTTGCAGGCGCTGCGCCAGAGCGTGCAAGCCAGCGGCGGCTTTTTCGTCAGCGTGGAGGAAGCCGCCATTCTGCCGGGGCGCCACGAACTGGCGCGACGCGGTTTCTACGTCGAGCCGACCTCGGCGATTGTGTGGGACGCCTTGAGGCAGGTGGTCGAGCGCGTGCCGCAGCCCGTGCTGCTCATCTTGACCGGCAGCGGGTTGAAGTGGCTCGCGCCTTGAGGTGTGTGCCTACGACCAGCCGGGGGTGTTCTTGCCGCCGGCGTTGACGCTGGTTCGAACTTTCATGTGCTTCTCCTTGTTTTATTTGAATGAAAAATCTAAATTCAGAGCTTTTTAGCCAGCCTTTTTCCATCAATCCACTTCTTCGCCGTAGCCGTAGGGGTGGGTGGAGTGCCACTCCCAGGCGCTGGCGATGATGTCGTCCAGGCGCGGGGTTTGCGGTTTCCAGCCCAGCTCGCGTTGGATGCGCTTGGAGGAAGCCACCAGGCGCGGCGAATCGCCGGGGCGGCGCGGGGTGATGATTTCCTGGATTTTCTTACCGGTTACGCGCCGGGCAGTCTCGATGACCTCGCGCACAGAGTAGCCCGTGCCATTGCCCAGGTTGTAGACCAGTTGCTCGCGCTCGGAAAGGGCATCCAACACGAGCAGGTGCGCCGAGACGAGATCGGAGATGTGGATGTAATCGCGGATGTTCGTGCCATCCGGGGTGGGGTAATCCGTGCCGAAGATAGAGATGTTTTCGCGTTGTTCCAGGGCGACCTTCAGCACGATGGGGATGAGGTGGCTTTCCGGCTGGTGGTCCTCGCCGTGATCGGGCAGCGCCCCGGCGGCGTTGAAGTAACGCAGGGCGGCGTAGCGCATGCCGAAGATCTGGCGATACCAGTTTAACGCCTGTTCGACCATGAGCTTGGTGTGCCCGTAGACGTTTGTCGGACCCAGCGGGCTGTCTTCGTGCAACGGTTCCTCGCTGGAAGCATACACGGCGGCGGTGGAGGAAAGCACGAAGCGGCGCACACCGGCGTTCACGGCGGCTTCCATCAACTGCACCGAGTTGCTGAAATTGTTGTAGAAGAACTTCGCCGGGTTCTTCATGCTATCCCCCGCCTCTATGAAGGCGGCGAAGTGCATGACGGCGTCGAATTGCTGGGTGGAGAGGGCTTTGGCGAGGCGCGGCTCGTCTGCCAAATCTCCCTGGATGAAAACTGCCTCGTCGGGAACGGCTTGGCGGTGCCCGGTGACGAGGCTGTCGTAGACGGTAACGTTGTGCCCGGCATCCAGCAGGGCTTGGGCGGCGGCGGAGCCGATGTACCCCGCACCGCCGGTAACGAAGATATTCATAAAGTTTTAAATGCTCCTTTTTACCCCGCGCCAGGGCGCAAATCCGCCCGGTTTGCGGCGGGGAACCATACGTCAGATTGTGCTATGATTATACCAAATTGGGGGTGGGGTGTGGCAGAATTGGAAAGATAGTTAACCATGACATTCCCAACTTATTAGCCACACCAAGGAGTGAAAGAGTAGAGAATTGTTCTCGAAAATGTATACAGTAAACTAAAAATGGTGATACACTTATTACCAAAATACGCACCTGGTTATTGCGAAAATAATAAATACTATCAGACATGGAATCTCGGACATACCTGCTTTGGATTTGATCATAAATCTAATAAAATTAACTCTGCGACTACTTTCCAGGAACAATAAAATGAATCCATCCAATCGTCTCTACTTTTTAGATAACATCCGCTCGTCTGTAATATTGCTCGTAATTATTCTGCATGGATTAATGACTTACATGGCGTATGCACCCCAATGGTGGTACGTCGTTGACCCGCAAAACAGCCTGGTATTTACCGCCCTGGTTTTGCTGATTGATGTACCCATTATGCAGGTCATGTTTTTTATTTCCGGTTATTTTGCAATGCCCTCTCTGAAAAAAAGCGGCGTAAAAACCTTCCTGAAAAAGAAATTGTTTCACGTCGGTCTTCCCTGGATTCTGGGTGTACTCTTGTTTTCTCCTCCCATAGCCTATTTAATTTATTACTCCCGTCACGTTCCGATGAGTCTATTGCAATTCTGGCAGACCGATTTTTGGGGAAAAATGTATCAACAGTCAGTCTACTGGTACCTGGGAATCCTGATGTTATTTTTTGCGATATTGGCTCTCGTTTATAACGCGAATAGCCGTTTACAATCATCCACCCCGGAAACGGTACGCCCTTCCTGGAAAGTGTTGGCTGTGTTTCTCGTTGTGACTACAGCCAGTTTTTTTGTTATTAATCAATTCTTTTATATTGATGACTGGACAACGTTTTATTATCTTTTTGTTTTTCAACCGCTGCGCCTGCCCTTGTATGTCGGTTATTTTATCCTGGGCATTTATGCCTGGCAGAAAAACTGGCTGTCCGATGAAGGTTACCTGCCTCGCCTGCGTATCTGGTTGACTCTCTTTTTACTCAGTGGCATAACATATCTTGGATTGCGTCTCTCACCTGTGGGGGGAGTTCCCAACCCGCCCTTGTTGATCAAAGCTGTGATTGATATCTTGTTTAACGTCTTTTGCCTGTCTTCCCTGATGACGGCTCTCGCCTTCTTTAAAGCCAGGGTAAACAATTCCTCTCCTGTTTGGAATAGTTTATCCGCCAGTTCGTACGCAATGTACTACTTTCATCCTCTGATCCTCTATCCCTTAACGTACATTTTTGTTTCCATAACCTTACCATTGGAAATAAAATCATTCACTGTGATTCTACTTGGGATAATTTTGTCTTGGGTTTTCAGCAGCCTGGTGATAAAAAGGCTTCCGCTGCTGCGGGAGATGTTCTAATTGGGTACTTTTCTGGGTTGGTGAGAACCCAGGTCATCTAAACGATAACGAATCTTTCAAATACTCGCGTCCGCTCGGACTCATCTCAACCATCTCTTCTACCAGTAAATGTACCTGCGTGGAGGGATTGGGAAACGGTTGCTCACCCTGCGGGTGGTTCTTTAGAATGCTCTTGGAATTCTGGATGGCTACGCGGATTGTATCCATCAACTCGTCAAAAACGGATTTTGCCGGATCGTAGCCTGAGATATGATTTTGTTTAAGATACCTCTTTAACTCATCCCCATCAACAAAAGGACGAGTGGTGTATTCAAAGTGCAAGATGTACCAGAACTCAAATGCCGGGTTGGACACGGCTAACTGGAATTTGTTTTGTTTAGCAATCTGCACTGCCTGATCAAAAGTCGAATTATGGTGTGGATTCTCAACGTCAAAAACACACCATACTGCTTCAAACCTTTTTAAGTTTGGATTTCTTTCGATTTCCTGTTCTCGTTTCTCAACTTGTTTCAGCGCCTCGTTTATGACGGTTATTGGCGCACTGGCACGCCCTTGAATCTGTACTTGAATTATCGAAAGTTTGAGGAAGTCTCGCAGGCTTTTAAAATAATTAGGCTCGGTTTCGGCGCCTTCACAAACGATTAAAATACATCGTCCGCCAGGGCGGCTTCCCGGTCGCCGATCGTAAGAATCGTTCCTGCGCTCGTGGCGACGAAGATTTCGGTTCGCTGGTTTACGTTTTGGCATCCTGTGTTTCTCCCCATTGCGGCTCCCCCAAGAATGGAATCGCTCCGTAACGACCCAGCAAATACCCTTTGGCTAAGGCTTCGTCTTTACGCGGGCTGTAATCGAGCAAAGGATATAAATGGGAACAGCCTTGGCGGTCTTTTTCTACAAACCAGATCTGATCACGCCGAAACAAGCAACAATCCATTAGCGTGGTATCGTGCGTGTTGAAGATCAACTGTGCGCCTTTAGGATTGGTTTTAGGGTTGTGAAATAATTCAACCAGGTAACGTACCAGAAGAGGGTGTAGACTGGCATCGAGTTCATCTACAAATAGAGTCCATCCGTGTTCCAAGACGTCTAACAAAGGCCCGCCCAGAGTAAAAAACCGCTGTGTACCGTCGGACTCTTCGTCCATTGGGAAGGTTATTTCAATTCCCTTTCCAACAGGATGACGCATATATACATCCAGGTGTTTCTTGTTCACCAGTTGATCGCGTAGTTCGGTTGGCATGTCTTCAGGGAAATCCTTTTCAGTGTAGGTTTCCTCCCGGATATCAAAATCGTTAATGCCAAAATCAGCTTCCTGTAAAAAAAGACGAATTCGCTCCTTTGTCCGTTCATCATCTTTGGCACGTGTGGCAGAATAGGCGAATAATGAGAAGTTTAACGCATCTGACTTTATAACGCGGAGGTTATTCTGAAACCATTTAAAGACGCGCCCCAATTGCTGGTGATTCAACCTGGCAGCATTGGACAAGAACAACACGTCTGGTCGGGTCAAATCGGCAACCTGGCTGTTCTTCCCTTTCAGGTTGCGACCAAAATACCAGGTTGGTTCCTCTCCATGGATATGCTCGCGTTCGAACCAAGTCTGGGGTAAACCCTTGGGATACGCCACTAGCCACTCCCGCACGACTTGTTTCGAGGTCAGGTGGAAACCGTATTGATAACGCACTTCCTGGTCGTCAATAAAACTAATCTCAAACTCAGTCGGATCTGGATTAGGTTCAGCCACCAATAAGAACGGAGAGACCTCAATTGGACTGTTTAATTTCCGTTCCATTGAAAATTTCACAAAATCGTCGATGAAATTTGCAACGGCAATGAGGTTAGACTTGCCGGCAGCGTTGGGACCATAGACAACTGCGCTGCGTAACAATCTGCGCCCACCGAATTCTGGAATTGAAACAGTATTCTCATGGAGTGTTTTATCCGTACTGGCTACCATTGAGAGAATGGTCTCATCGCGAAAGGAACGAAAATTCTTTGTCCTTAATTCGATTAACATGCAACACCTTCTATATATAATAAATAATTACATCATTATGTAATTCTTTATTATATTTTACTGAATTATTACAATTATGTCAATAAAATTGCAATAACTTTGTATAAGTAATAATAAAAAGAAATGTGGCAAATGTATATTAAAAGCACAACTCAGCTCCTTCTTGCTTCTTTGGAATGTTCCAATGGGAAGAAGCTGAGATGTTTCTATAAAATGTTTTACTCTGACTTACGTCAAGGATGGGAAAAGCGACTTTCGCTTTCCCCCAGGTCAGCCTGTAAGCCGCATTCTGTCCAGCGGGGCGGTGTGCCCCGCCTGGGTGATCATCTATCTGGGACTGGCGTCTCCGCCAGACTCGTGCAGCCTACCCGGAACTCGAGGGAGACGAGCAGCCTCCCGCCTTGCGGCTTCGTCCCTGCTTGGCTTTGCTCCCGGCGGGGGTTGTCTGGCTGCCGGCATTGCTGCCGGCACCGGTGGTCTCTTACACCACCTTTTCACCCTTGCCGCGGTGTAGCAGACTCGCGCCCGCCGCACCCTTGGGCGGTTTGTCTCTGTGACCCTATCCGGCAGGTTACCCCGCCCCGGGCGTTACCCGGCGCCGCGCTCTGGGGAGTACGGACTTTCCTCGACGGACAAATGCTGCGCATTCATCCACCGCGACCACCCGGCTGACCTGAGGTATTTCTATTATATATCTAAAATGACGTCTTTCAAAGCCCGTTTTGGGACGTGATGCACCTGTTTCTCGTCGCGCCAGTATTTGACGTTGCCGTCCGCGCCGACTACCTCAACCTGCACTTCTTCGATGGGCTTGCCCAGGGCAAGGACGAGCAGGATTTCGTATTGATCGGGGATGTGCAACGCATCGCGCAGCTTTTCCCGTTTGATGGAGGAGAGCATACAGCCGCCGAAGCCGAGCCCCACCGCGCCGAGCATGATGCTCTGGGCGGCGATGCCCTCGTCCACGCTGAAATTGGAACTGAGGTCTTTATCCCCCAGCATGACGATGTAGGCGGAAGGGCGTTCGCCTTCCACGGCGCCGTCCCAATCGGGCAGGTAACCCGCCCAGCCCAGGCAGGAAAAGATCAGGGCGTTCCGGTGCGGGTCGCTGGAAAGGACGTACTTGAGCGGCTGGCGGTTGGCGCTGGAGGCGGAAAGACGTCCCAGGTCCACCAGGTCTTTCAAGGTATCCAGGCTGATGGGCACTTTCTGGTCAAAGCGCCGGTAACTGCGGTTGCGTTTAACGATATCGTGAATCATGGTTTCCTCTTTTGGGCGTCCAATGCGGTCATAAATAAATTGGCGCCCCGCCTTATTTTACCAGCAAGTGGGACGATAGACCAGAGAAAAGCCGACGCGCGGTGGGTTTTCCGTTCAGGGCAGGTCGAGCAGGACGACGTTTCCATCCCCCAAGCCCACAGCCAGGTGTGGCTGGGTGGGGGCAAACGCCGCCGTCCGCAGCGGCACACCGAGGGCAAGCAGCGTTCGCTGGGCGCCCGTGGAAACATCCCAGACGCGCAGCGTGCCGTCTTCCGACGCAGAAGCCAGGGTTTTTCCGTCTACGGCAAACGCCACGCTCCACACGAAGCCGGTGTGCCCGCGCAGGGTGCGCAGGCGCTGCCCGCTGGCGACCTGCCAGACGTAGACGCTGCCGTCGCCCGAAGCGGCGGCGATCAGACTGCCGGAGGGGGAGAAAGCTGCGCTGCGCACCCAGTACGTCGAGCCGCGCAGGATACGTAGCGGGGCGGGGGTGCTCTCCTGTGCCTGCAAGACGGCGGGAACGTCCCACATCGCCACGGTCTGATCGGTGGAGGTCGAGGCGAGCAGGCGCCCGTCCGCGGAAAAAGCCAGCCCCCAGACGATGTTGTTGTGCCCTGCCAGGTTGGCGAGGGGTTTCCATGTGGCGGTGTCCCACAGCAGGACGCGGCGCAGGCTGCCCGCCGCCAGCAGGCTGCCATCCGGGGAGAATGCAACGCTGCCCGCCACGTCTGGCAGCCCGCCCAGCGCCTGGAATGGTTCGCCGTCGGCGGTGCGGCGCAGGGTTATGATTTTGCTATCCGCCGCCACAGCCAGCCAGCGCCCGTCGGGGGAAAAGGCGAGGCTGTTGACGGGTTGGCGCACGTCCACGCTCCATACTTCTTGCAGGGTGAGGGCGTCGCACAGCGCCAGGCGCGTCTGCCCGGCGGCTGCCAGAGTTTGACCGTCGGGGGAAAAGGCGAGGGTGTTGATCTGACTGTCCAGGGCACGACGGGCGCGTTCCGCCGCTGGCGGGGTGGGCGTTAAAACCGGCGCGGCGCGGCTGGGCTGCGCCGTAGGGGTGGGAGTAAAAAGGAGGGCGGCGCGGCTGGGCGGCGCGGTGGGTGTGACCGGCTGGCAGGCAACTGCCAGGCTCACCAGGGCGGCGAGGAGGAGCGCTTTGAAGATTTTTTCCACGCGGTAATTATACCCGCTGCGGGTGCAAAATCCTGTTTAACCACCAAGCACACCAAGGGCACAAAGACGCTCGTTCTGTGTGCCCTTGATGTGCCCCGTGTTATTATATCCAGAACGATATGCCACAGGGTAATGACGCCCGGATGTCTTTGCTGAGATTGCTGCGCCACAAGGTGGCGTGCTCGCTGCGCTCTCTCGCAACGACAAACGATCTGTCATTGCGAGGCGAAGCCGAAGCAATCTTGATGATGGCGTCTAGAAGATTGCTTTTTTTACCACCAAGCACACCAAGGGCACAGAGGGTTTTTTCTTTGTGCTCTTGGTGTACCTCGTGGTTAATGAATTCAGAACGATACACCGCAAGCAGGTGACGCCCGGATGTCTTTGCGAGGCGCAGCCGAAGCAATCTCGATGATGGGGAGTAGTGTAGATTGCTTCGGTCGCTACGCTCCCTCGCAACGACAACGGGTAGAGATTACAGAAATGGCTGCGCCATAAGGTGGCGTGCTTGCTAAGCTCCCTCGCAACGATAACTAGATAGTGCGCTGCCTGTCGAAGGCAGCCAGGTGGACTAAGAGCTCGCTTCGACAGGCTCAGCGAGCGGCTCCACGCGAGGGAGGGCGAAGCCCGAAGCCATCTATACAATGCGGGAGTTGCTGAGATTGCTGCGCCACAAGGTGGCGTGGTCGCTACGCTCGCTGGCAACGCCAAACGCGCGCAGGGGAAAACAGCCAAATTCCTCACCCCGCCGCAGCGCTGTGCTATAATCTATGGGGAGGAAAAACCATGAACCAACGCACAGCCCGCGTACAACGCAAGACCAACGAAACCGAGGTGAGCATCTCGCTTGACCTGGACGGCAGCGGTCAACACGCCGTCCACACCGGCATCGGCATGCTCGATCACATGCTCACGCACCTGGCAGTGCACGGCTTGTTCGACCTGAACGTGCAGGCGCAGGGCGACCTGGACGTGGACGTGCACCATACCGTGGAAGACGTGGCGCTCAGCCTGGGGCAGGCGTTCGACCAGGCGCTGGGGCAGCGCGCCGGTATCGTGCGCATGGCGTCCGCCTACGCGCCGATGGACGAGACGCTGGCGTTCGCCGCCGTGGATTTCTCCGGCAGACCGTACTGCGTGTGTGAGGCGCCCTGGCAGGCGCACCAGGTAGGCGGCATCCCCGTCACGCTCGTGGCGCACTTCTTTGAGTCTTTTGCGGTTACGGGGCGCGCCAACCTGCACCTGCGCGTGCTCTACGGGCGCGACGACCATCACAAGTTGGAAGCGCTCTTTAAAGCCTGGGCGCGCGCCCTGGATGCAGCCACCCAGCTCGACCCGCGCCGCGCCGGCAGCGTGCCTTCCACCAAGGGCAGCCTGGGATAACCCGTCTAGGGCACGTTGATCAAGTGATATTTTCCGCACACCTCGCATTGGGCGATCTTAAACGTGCGGTAGGGGATGGACGATATACGAATGGGTTTGCCGCTGAGCAGGCAGCCTAAGATTTCAGCCAGTTCACTATCGCTGTTGTGCTCGATGATGTCCACGTCGCCGATGTGCTGCTCCACGGGGAAACACCAGCAGCCGTCCTCAACATGTTCACGCTTCTCGCTACACATACCAAGCCTTCCTTTCGACCCGTCCAGCGCCACAAGCGTGCGGCGCGGTTGAGCCATTGTATACAAATTCGTTGCACATATAATGCCAGGAAGGCGCGCTGGATGTAAAAATGGGCAGCCAGGTGGAATTTCCGGCGGGTCAATCTTCCGGGTAGCGGTTGAAAAAATAGCCCACGCCGGACTCGTTGAGGATGTAGTGCGGCTTGCGCTCTTTGCTTTCCAGCTTACCACGCAGGCGTTGCACCAAACCGCGCACCAGGTCGCGGCTGCTCTCGCCGCTGTAGCCCCACACGTATTCCACCAGGCTCTCGGTGGGGATGACCTGCCCGGGGTGAGTCATCAGGGTGTACAACAGGCGAAATTCCAACTGGGTGAGGTGTTGGGCTGGGTTATCACCCACCTGAACGGTGCGGTGGGCCGGGTCCAACACGACTTCTCCCTGGGTGAGCAAGGGCAGGCTGAGGAAAGGCACGTTGGCGCTGCGGCGCATCAGGTTGCGGATTTGCGCCAGCAGGACACGTACGCTATACGGGCGCAGCACCACCAAATCTACGCCCGCTTCGTACAAATTCACCAGCGCCTCCTCCGTCTGCTGTTCGGCTAAAACGAGCAGGGGTGCGCTGGTGCCCGAGCGGATGTGTTTGACCAGGCTGAGGGTCTTCGCCTCGTCCCCTACCAGGGTGAGGAGGGTAAAATCGGGGAGGGTTTCGTTCCATTCCTGAACAGTGCGCTCGGCGTCGCGCACCGAACGCACTGAAAAACCCGCCTGTTGTAAAATGACGGACAATACCGCCGCCTCGTCGTTGCTGTGAGAAAATAATAAAGCTTTCATGGTTTTGATCTAGATTTTAACCGAAAGGCAGTGAGACTGCAAACACGACTTTTTTGAAAAGCCTACGTATACTATACTGAGTCAGGTATGTATACAGAATCTATAGTATTCGTAGTAGAGTCTGTGGAAATGTGGATATAGCCGTTAACCGCCCATCGTATTATCTATATAGGGACTGCTAAGGGGTAAAATGGTTGTTTTCGGGCATATATTAGGGTTAAGGGAAAAGAATCTCTCCACAGCCGTGCAGAGGACGGAGGTTGATAAAACAGATGGATAGGCGCCCGTGCGCAGGGCAGGGGAAAGAGAGCCGGTTTAACGCCCGTTTCTCCACAAGAATAGGCTGCGAAATTCTTTTTTATCCACCAGAAATGACGCTTTATCCACAGGTCTTGTGAAAAAGATAAAAGTGGAAAGAGACGCCCGCTTTCCCCTCGCTTCCCATTCAAAACGAGATGGAGTATACTTGGGCACATGAAGAAGATATTTAGTTTGTTGCTCCTATCCATCGTATTTTGTGCGTGCGCCCCGGCGCAAACGCCTACCCCGCTTGCTGCCCCAGCAACGCAGGCGGCACAGACCCAACCTTCCGCACAGACGCCCGTCCAGCTCACCTACTGGCACGCCCTCACTGGCGTTTCCGGCAGCGCTCAAGACGACCTGGCGCAGGAATTCAACGCCTCACAAACTGCAATACAGGTTACCTCGGAATTCCAGGGCAGTTTTTACACGGAAATAGAAGAAAAAGTGCTCATCGCCTACGCCGGAGGGGACGCCCCCGAGGTGAGCCAGATCGGCACCTACCAGATTCGCGAGTACGCCAGGGCAGGGATGCTGGTGGACCTGACTCCCTACATCCAGGGAGAAAACGGCTTAAGCACGGCAGACTTCCCTGAAAAAATCCTCGCCGCCGGTAAAGTGGGGGATGGTATCTACTGGCTGCCGTTCAACATAGCCGTGCCGGTGCTGTATTACAACCAGGAAGCGTTTCAGGAGGCGGGCTTGACACAGCCGCCGCAAACCTGGGACGAATTTTACGATTACACCCGCCGTCTCACCGTGCGCGACGAAAATGGAGCAGTGCAGCGGGCTGGCACGGCGTTGTGGGATATGTCTTGGGCAATGCTCTCGGCGATCTGGTCTGAGGGTGGAGATTTGACCGACGCGGAATATCACAACATCACCCTGAACGACCCCCAGGCGGTGAAGGTGTTGAGCCGCTTTCAGGACTTGGTGAAAGAAGGCGCGGCAGTGCTGCCGGATAAGGCTTCCGGCGGGCATCGCGGGGCGTTCAAGAACGGGCAGGCGGCGATGATCCTGGATTCGCCTTCCCCTTTTAATGAAATTTACGAGCAGGCGGTGGGCTTCACCCCGGCAGTGGCGAATTACCCCGCCGGTGCACGCGGCAAAGTGTATGCTCCCGGCGCAGGCGGGTTGGTGATGCTTTCCACAACCCCGCCGGAAAAGCGCGCCGCGGCGTGGTCTTTCATTAAGTTCATGCTCTCGCCAAAATCCCTGGGCAGTTACACCCGCCAGACGAGTTACATCGCCTACTATCCCGCCGCCCAGCAGGAAGTCGGCGATCTGCTGAAGGACGAACGGTACGCCACCATTTACGCCGCCGTACCGCACGTACGCTGGGATTTTGCGCTCTACAACGCCCCGCCCGTGCGCGACGGCTTTGAGAAAGCCTGGCAGAAGATCTTCTTCGACCTGGCTGACGTGCAAAAGACACTCGACGAGGCAAACACAGAAGCGAAAAACGCATGGGCAAACTGAAACGGTTGGGGTGCGCCTGGCGTAAAGAGTGGCGCGAATGGCTGACTTTTGCGGCTTTCGTCCTGCCAAACCTGGCGCTTTTCGCCGTCTTCACCTATTACCCCATTCTACACAGCGCCTGGTTGAGCCTGACGAACTGGGATTTTATCTCCCCTGTGGCGCAATTTATCGGCTTGGCGAATTATGCGCGCCTGCTGACGGACGGCGATTTCTGGCGTGTGCTGGCAAACACGTTCGTTTATGCATTCAGCGTGGTGCTGGCTGCGCAGGGGCTGGCGTTTGGGCTGGCTTTGCTGCTCAACCGCCGCCTGCCTGGGCAGGCGTTCTTTCGCACGGTGGCTTTCCTGCCCCAGGTAACCATGACCGCCGCCGCCGCCCTGGTGTGGGTGCTGCTGTTAGACCCGAAATTGGGACCTTTGAGTGTAGTTTACACCTGGTTGGAAACGGGCGGCGTGCGTTTTCTCGCCAGTTCTGCGCTGGCGTTGTGGGCAATCGTGCTGGTGGGCATCTGGCGCGAGGTTGGTTTCGCTTCGTTTTTCTTTCTGGCGGGGCTGCAAGGGATTGACCCCACCCTGTACGAAGCCGCCCGCGTGGACGGGGCTTCTCCCCTGCGCATTTTGCGCCACGTTACCCTGCCGCTCATGTCGCCGGTGGTCTTCTTCCTGGCGCTCAGCGGCTTGATTCAGGCGGTGAAGATGTTTGACCTGGTCGCCATAATGACGGAAGGCGGTCCGGTGTACCCTGCCTCAGCGACGTTTGTCTATCATCTGTACAAATTGGCGTTTCGAGACGTGCAGGCAGGCTACGCCTCGGCTTTTGCGGTGGTGTTTTTTTTGTTGACGGCGGGGATGTCCCTGGCGCAATTCAGGCTGGCGCAGCGCTGGGTGCATTATGAGTAACAGTGTGCATGAGCGCAAAGGCAGCCCGGGGCTTTCGGGCGCAGACTGGCTGACCTACCTGGGGTTGTGCGTCAGCGCCATATTCTTGGGGCTGCCGTTTTATTGGATGATAATCACCGCCCTAAAGCCGCTGCACGAAGTGGCGCTTTACCCGCCGCGCTGGCTGCCGACGAGCCTGCGCTGGGCAAACTTCGTCGAAGCCTGGCAAGCCGCACCGTTCGCCCGCTTTACGCTCAACAGCCTGATCGTCAGCGTCTGCGCTTGCGCGCTGCAAATCCTGTTTGCTTTGCTGATGGCGTATGCGTTTGTGTACATCCGCTTTCCGTTCAAGCACGTGTTGTTTTTCTTCGTGCTGGCGACCATGATGGTGCCAGACGAGGTGAAGCTGCTGCCAAATTACCTGGTCTTGAAAAGCCTGGATTGGGTGAACACCTACCAGGGATTGATCTTGCCGCTGGTGGCGCAAGCCTTCCCGGTCTTTGTGCTGGTGCAATGGTTTCGTTCTCAGCCGCGCGATCTGATCGAAGCGGCGCGCGTGGACGGGGCGGGGCACCTGCGCACGCTCTGGTACGTGGTTGTGCCCTCCAGCCGCGCCGTGCTGGCGGTGCTGGCAGTCTTCGCCTTCGCCAATCGCTGGAACGACTATCTGTGGGCGCTGATTGCCACAAACAAGACCGTTATGCGCACCCTGCCGGTGGGGTTGGCGTACCTCAAAGGCACGCAGGAGGGCGGAAATCGCTGGAATCTGCTCATGGCGGCGGCGTTGCTGGCGGCGCTGCCCGTGCTGGTGGTGTTTTTGGGCGCTGTGCGGGCGGGGCAAAAACCGCTTCTGGACGATTTGAAAAAATTCGCCCAGCGTCAGCAGACGTGATATAATCGGGTAGGGTGTCTTTGGTAGGGACGGGGTGAGTATGCAAAAATCTCAAGAGCCGGCGCGCTTTTTCAGCATCCAGTGGACTATGTTGATCTCCTTCACGGTCGTTTCTGGGGTCATCCTCGTCGTGGCTTATTTTGGTTTATATAACCTGCTCACCGGCATCTTCATCCAACAGGCGCGCAGCAATCTCACAGCCACCCTGCGCGGCGCGGTGCAAGGGGTGGAGGGAGATAAATTCCAGGCGTTGGTGGAAGACGGCTTGCGCAGCGAAGTCTTTGACCTGGAAAACGACCGCCGTTACGTCCAGCATCAAAAGTGGCTGATCTCAATTTATCAACTAAACGAACGCGTCGCTCCCTTTAGTTACGCCGCCAGCCCCAAGCGCGGCGAAATTTTGTGGGTGGGGGACGTAACCCGATTCACCAAGCCAATTCTCGCCAAGGGCTTTCTTGAGCCGTATGCGAACGCGAACCTCATCAAGCAATACCAGCGCGGGCTGCGTGAAGAAACCTTCGTCATGGAGCCGTATACGGACGAGTGGGGCACCTGGGTAACTGTGATTGCGCCGATTAAAAATTCCCAGGGAGAGGTGGTGGGCGCGCTGGGTCTTGACCAGGACGCATCGTACCTGATGCGCGTGCAAGAGGACGTGCGCAGCCAGTTGCTGATTGGGTTTGGCGTGGCGTACAATATCCTCTTTTTACTGTTCTTTGTCCTCTCCCAATTCATTAGCAAGC
This sequence comes from uncultured Anaerolineaceae bacterium, assembly GCA_964524425.1. GTDB lineage: Bacteria > Chloroflexota > Anaerolineae > Anaerolineales > DRKV01 > JBAXBF01. The sequence continues at coordinate 37,313 of CAZGDA010000007.1, forward strand.
AATACACCCAGCTCACCCAGGCGTCCGAATACATTGGAGAACGGGATTATGAGAGCGGGTTGCGCACCCTGCGCAGCGGGCGGACGGTAACGCGCTTCATCCGTTGGGTCAGCGGCGTTCGTTACGAGGACGAAATTGACATCCTGACGCGCTCGTTCATAGACATGATCGAGTCCATTCAGGCGGGCGAGGATTCCATTCGCAGGGCAAACGCCGAATTGGAAGGGCGGGTGGCGGAGCGCACGATTGCCCTGACGCGCGCCAACGAACGCCTGGTGGAAGAAGAAGAAAAATTGCGCCAGGCGAAAGACGCTGCCGAAGTCGCTACGCGCGCTAAATCTGAATTTTTAGCCAACATGAGCCACGAGTTGCGCACGCCGTTGAACGCCATCATCGGCTACAGCGAGCTGCTCATGGAGGAAGCCGAAGACCAGGGTAACACAGATTACCTGCCCGATTTGAAGAAAATCCACATCGCCGGAAATCATCTGCTGGAACTCATCAGCAGCATCCTTGACCTTTCCAAGATCGAGGCGGGCAAGGTGGACTTGTTCCTGGAAGAGTTTGACGTAGGTGAGATGATTCAGAATATCCTGGTGATTGCCCAGCCGCTGGCGGAACGTAAAGCCAACCAGTTTAGGGTAGTTTGCGCGGCGGACGTCGGCAAGATGTACGCGGATCTGACCAAGGTACGCCAGAGCCTGTTTAACCTGCTTTCCAACGCCGCCAAGTTCACCGAGAAGGGACACATCACGTTGAGTGTGGAAAGGCAGCCAAACAGCCAGGCAGATGGGCAAGATTGGGTGGTCTTTCGCGTCAGCGATACGGGCATCGGCATTGCGCCAGATCACATCCGGCGTTTGTACGAACCGTTCACCCAGGCGGACGCCTCCACAACGCGCAAATACGGCGGCACGGGCTTGGGCATGGCAATCACCAAGCAGTTTGTACAAATGATGGGCGGTACGGTGGACGTGGAAAGCGAAGTGGGCGTGGGCACCACGTTTACGGTGCGCCTGCCGGGGCGTGTTCAAGAATTGCCGCTGAAAGAGGGCAACGGCAGGGAGAGACCCAGGCAAACCGCAGCGCTGGAGTGCGAAGGGAAGAAGACGGTGGAGGGCAGCCCGGCGAAGCGCGGGCGCATCCTGGTCATTGACGATGAGGCGATCGTGCGCGATTTGATGGTGCGCGTGCTGGGCAAGGAAGGCTTTGAGGTCATCACCGCCGCGGCGGGAGAAGAGGGCATTCAAATTGCGGCGCACCTGCGCCCGGACGCTATCACGCTGGACGTGCTCATGCCCGGATTGGGCGGTTGGGGCACGCTTTCGGCGCTGAAAGCCAACCCCGAAACGGCGGAGATTCCGGTGATTATGTTGACCATCGTCAGCGACGCCAAGATGGGTTTCGCCCTGGGGGCAGCCGATTACCTGGTCAAACCAGTCAGTCGCGAGCGTCTGATCTCTGTGATCAACAAACAACTGCCCTCGCGCAAGAGCGCCCGCGTGCTGCTGGTGGATGACGACATAGACGCGCTCGAGGTGATGGAACGAATCCTGGAAAAAGAGGGCGTGCAAACCTTGAGCGCCATGAATGGGCGCGCCGCCATGCAAGTGCTATCCACGCAAGATCAACTTCCCAGCCTGATTTTGCTGGACTTAATGATGCCGGAGATGGACGGTTTCGAGGTGATTGAAGCCATGCGTAAGGACGAACGCCTGGCGAAGGTCCCCGTCATCGTGGTTACAGCCAAAGACCTGACGGATGCGGATTTGATCCGCCTTAACGGCTACGTGGAGGCGGTGATCCAGAAGGGCGCATTTTCCGAGCAGATGCTGGTGGAGCACATTTGCCAGCTGGTCTCACGCAGCACCCAGCCAGCGCCCGAAGATGGAGAGGGGTAGGATATTCCCCCCGCTTTCCGGCGCCAACGCCAGTTCGCCCAGCTCTAGGCTGCCGCCTAACCCCTTTGTCATACCCGCCAGTAAATTGCCGATCATCAACGGCGAGGCTTCGATGGCGTACATGGTGAGGACGATGAACAACGGCTCGTCGCTGAGCACCTGACGGCAGGCTTCCAGCAGCAGGGGCAGATGTTTTTCCACTTTCCACACTTCCTGTTTGGGACCGCGCCCAAAGGCGGGCGGGTCGAGGAGCAGGGCGTCGTAACGGTTGCCGCGCCTGCCTTCGCGCTGCACAAATTTCAGGGCGTCATCTAAAATCCAGCGGATGGGGGCGTTTTCGAGGGCGGAGAGCGCCTGGTTTTGCTTTGCCCAGCTTAGAGCCGGCTTGGATGCGTCCACGTGGGTGACGGCGAAGCCGGCTTGTGCGGCAGCCAGGCTGGCGGCGCCGGTGTAGCCGAACAAGCTGAGCAGGCGCAGCTGACGATGGGCGCGCCCGTGTGCTTGAATCCATTCCCAGTGGGAAGATTGCTCTGGAAACACGCCAACGTGCTTGGACATCTGCGTGAAGCGCGCCTGCAGGGTCAGGCGCTGGTAGCGCAGCAGCCATTCCGTTGAGATGGGCTTGGGAAAACTCCACACGCCCTCGCTATCGCACAGCGCAACGGCTTTTTGCCACTCGCCGGGGGGCAGGCTGGGTTGCCACCAGGCTTTGGGTTCGCTGCGCACGACGAGACGCGTTCCGAAGCGTTCCAGTTTGCGGCTGGCGCCCGAATCGAGCAGGCTGTACTCGCTCCAGTGGGGGGTGAGCACTGTCAGGGTGGGTAGGGTGGTAGGCAGGTTGAGCATTGGTTTCAGCCCGTGCGCGGTATGAAACTGCGTACGGGGAGGATTATATCACACGCGGACTTATAAGATCAGCCCACCCTACAGGAAATCCACGACTTCCACAAGTTCGATGGAAGAGAAGAAGAAGCGTAGACCTGTCAGGTCTATGAGGCAGGAGGGGTGAAAAATGGATTGCGGTTTATTTGAAAATTGATGCAGTAATAATAATAAATATTAGGAGAAGACCTTGACGTTGGCGATGGTGTAGATGTAGAGGTTATAGCCGGTGGTGCCGCTGACCAGCGACCAGCGGAAGGTGGGTGTGGCAGAACCCACCGTTCCGCTGGGGTATTGCGCCACGGGCGCGGGTGGCGCAGCAGATAACGCGGCGGCATAGCCATTATGTGGGTAGAGGAAAATCATCCACGCCAGCAGCATCAACACTGCTAACCCCGGCGCAGTCTTACCTGCCCGTTTGAGCGCTAGAGAGTCATTTATAAATGATGTATTGTTCATTTTATTTCTCCCGAGAGTCATTGAGACGGATGATACGCGCAGATCTACCAAGTCACGTCCACGGGCACGTTGTAACTGGATGTGTACGAGCCGTTACCGAGCTGCCCGTTGGAATTCCAGCCCCAGCATTTGACGCCACCGCTGCTCATCACTGCGCAAGAATGGTAGATTGCGGCGCTGACCACGTTCGCTGCGCTGGTGATACCGCTCACGTTGACGGGGACGTTGCTGTCCGAATTCGCTCCGTTGCCCAGTCCTCCGTAGACGCCATTTCCCCAGCATTTAACGACACCACCACTGACCACGCAGTTGTGATGCACACCGACGTTTAAGGCGCTCACACCGCTGGTCAAGCCGCTCACGTCTACCGGTATTTGGCTAGAGGTGTTCGTGCCGTTACCCAGTTCGCCGTCGTAATTGTTGCCCCAGCAGCGGATCGCCCCCAGGTCCGTGCGCACGCAATTGTGTTCGCCACCGCAGCCAATTTCCACAATCCCGCTGGTGAGGTAGATTGCGTCTACGGGCACGTTACTATTGATTGTTGATGCATTCCCTAACAAACCGTAAATATTGTTGCCCCAGCACTTGACCGCACCGGTGTTGGTGCGGGCGCAGGTATGCCAATACCCGGCGCTGATCGCCGTTACCCCGCTGGACAAACCGCTGACGTCCACCGGCACGTTGCTGGCGCTGTTCGTCCCGTTCCCTAGTTGCCCTTCGGCGTTCCTCCCCCAGCATTTGACTCCACCGGCGCTGGTCAGGGCGCAGGTGTGTACGTAGCCGGCAGTAACCGCGCTCATCCCGCTGGATAAGCCGTTGACGTCCACCGGCACGTTGCTGTTGGTGTTGCTGTTGTTGCCTAATTGTCCCTCGTTATTATATCCCCAGCACTTGACCGCCCCGGCGCCTGTTACGGCACAGGAATGATAATGCCCGGTGGCAATAGCAATCACGTTACTCGTTAAGCCGCTCACATTGACCGGAGCGTGTTTATCACCGTTTGTCCCGTCACCCACCTGCCCGGCGGCGTTATATCCCCAGCATTTGACCGCTCCGCCGTCGGTTAACGCACAGGTGTGGGAATAGCCCGTGTCTAACTTCGTGATGATAACCGGCACAGACACCGTGAAGTTTAACCAATTGCTGGTGGGGCTAAACCCGGCGTCGTTTCGCGACTTGACGGCAAACTTGTATGCCCCGGATGCAAGGGACAGAGAGGAGGCAAATTCACAGTTCGGCGTGCCACAGGTGGGTGTTACCGCGCCAGAAAAAATCTTAACGCTGGCGGCGGTGTAGATGTACAGATTGTAACCCGTGGCGCCGGCTACTTTCGACCAGGTGAAGGTGGGATTGGCTGTGGCAATTGTTCCGCTGGGGGAGATGGCGGATGGTGCTGCGGGTAACGCCAAAACGACGCTAAAATTGAGCCAGTTGCTGGTGGGAGAGTTGCCGATGGCGTTGTAGGCTTTGACCGCCCACTTGTAATCTCCTACTGCCAGCCCCAGGGAGGAGGAGTAACTGCATTGCGTGGCATTGCAGGTAGCCGCTACCACCCCAGAGAAGACCTTGGCGTTGGCGCTGGTGTAGACGTACAGGCGATAGCCGGTGGCGCCGGCTACTTTCGTCCAGGCGAAGATGGGATTGGGATTGCTGATTGTGCCGCTGGGGGAAAGCGCCGTAGGAGCCGCCGGAGGGGCGACGGAGAAGGTGAGCCAGTTGCTGGTGGGACTGGCGCCATCCCCATTGGTGGCTTTGACTGCCCACTTGAAATCTCCCTGCGCCAGCCCGGCAGAGTAGACGTAGCGGCAGACAGTGCCGTCGCATGTGGGCGTTACCGGCGAGGAGAAGACCTTGACGTTGGCGATGGTGTAGATGTAGAGGTTATAGCCGGTGGCGCTGCCGACCTGCGACCAGCGGAAGGTGGGCGTGGCGGAACCGACCGCTGCGTTAGGATATTGCGCCACCGGAGCGGGCGGCGCGGCAGATAACCCAACCGCGCTGGCTCTGTTTTGGTATGGGATAAGCAACCCCGTCAATAAAAAAACCAACACGAAGATGGCTTTCCCGCCCGTTTTTATTGCCATGAGGGACGCATTATATTCAAACCACTGTATTTTCTTCATATTCCCTCCAAAAAGTAATACAAATACGCATTGAGTCAAACCCTCTCACCATTCACTTGAACCGACCACATCCACTGGCACGTTGCTGTTGGCAAACGAACCGTTGCCCAATTGTCCGTATTCGTTTTCTCCCCAACATTTAACTCCTCCGGCACTCAACACAGCACAGGTGGAATAATTGTTGGCGGTGACGGCAGCCACTCCGCTGGTGAGACCGCTGACGTCCACCGGTACGTTGCTGTTGACGTCCGTGCCGTTGCCCAACTGTCCGCGCATGTTTTTTCCCCAGCATTTGACGCCGCCGCTGCTGGTTACGGCGCAGGTATGGGTATTGCCAAGGTCAACGGAGCGCACAGCACTGGTCAAACCGCTCACGTCCAGCGGTACGTTGCTGCTTCCGCCGCTGGTGCCGTTGCCCAATTGACCGTAAAGATTTGAACCCCAACATTTCACGCCGCCAGCGCTGGTTATTGCACAGGTCGTGTTGTATCCTGCCTGGACGGCAATCACACCGCTGGATAACCCGCTCACGTCTACCGGGGTGGTACTGGCGTTGTTGGTGCCGTCTCCCAATTGTCCCTGGTCATTGTTTCCCCAGCACTTTACTGCGCCAGTACTGGTCAGCGCGCAGGAATATTGGAAGCCGGTGGTTGCTGCCTTCACAGCGCCGCTCAAACCGCTCACATCCACCGGCGCGTTGCGGTTGATTGTAGATCCATCGCCCAACTGCCCAGCGTTGTTATAACCCCAGCATTTGACGCCACCGCTGCTGGTTACGGCGCAGGTGTGTCTGTTTTCTGTTTTTAAACCATTTACGCCGCTGGTCAAGCCGCTGACGTCCACCGGCACGTTGCTATTGGTGTTCGTGGAGTTGCCCACCTGTCCGAAATTGTTCATCCCCCAACACTTGGCGGCTCCGCCGCTGAGACGGGAACAAGTATGATATGCACCGGTACTGATCTCTGTTACCCCGCTGGTCAGGCTGCTGACCGCCACTGGTACGTTGCTGTAGGAGGGTGTATTCCCGCTACCAAGTTGTCCATAGAGATTATCTCCCCAACATCTGGCGGCTCCGGCGCTGGTCAGGGCGCAGGCGTGCCGATTCCCGACGGAGATAGCGCCCTGGGTGGCGAGGTTGAAGCCCACCCAATTGCTGGTGGGGCTAAATCCGTTGACGTTTCTGGCTTTGACGGCAAATTTGTATTCGCCATCTGCCAGCCCCAGCGAGGAGGCAAACGTGCAGGTGAAGTCCCCACAGATGGGCGCAACGGTTCCCGCGAACACGTTTACGTTAGCCATGGTGTACACATACAGGGTATACGCGCTCGCCTCGCTAACGTTCGTCCATGCAAAGGCAGGGCTGGCGTTGTAGATCAATCCCGTAGGAGAGATGGCGGTCGGCGCGGGTGGAGGAGGCAAAGATACAGTAAAGGTGACCCAGTTGCTGGTGGGGCTGTAGCCGCAGGCGTTTCTGGCTCTGACGGCGAATTTGTAGCCGCCGTTCGTCAGACCCAGGCTAGAAACGTGCTGGCAATATTGCGCGTCGCAGGTAAAACTCAGCATACCAGCAAACACGCTCACGTTCGTACTGGTATACACGTACAGGCTGTACCCCACGGCGTCCGCTACTTTCGTCCACACGAAGGTTGGGTCTACTATGCCGATTGTCCCATGCGGTGAAATTGCCGTCGGTGCAGGTGGCGGGGCGATGGAGAAGGTGAGCCAGTTGCTGGTGGGGCTGAATCCGTCTGAATTTCTGGCTTTGACGGCAAACCGGTAATCGCCGTTCGTCAGCCCCAAAGACGAGGCGTACTCGCAGATACTGGCGCCACAGGTGGGTGTTACTACGCCAGAAAACACCTTGGCGTTGGCGCTGGTGTAGACGTACAGGCGATAGCCGGTGGCGCCGGCTA
>CAZGDA010000008.1:0-35141 GCA_964524425.1 uncultured Anaerolineaceae bacterium
AAGGACGCCGGAGAGATGGCGGAGCGGCTTGCAGGGGGGTGGATGGATTCTGCACGTGCGCTGACGGGGGATAAGCAATGCGCGAGGAAGAGCAGACATAAGGTGAGGGTAGTGGTAACCAGCGTGTACTTTGATTTTTTATCCATTGATTATCCGTTATCTCCAGCCGCAAAGCTGAGGTTAAGTGGTTTAGGTGTAGGTAAATACCGAAGGCAGTTACCGAAGGCAGTTACCGAAGGCAATTATACCTTATCTTGTTGCGGGTGCAGGGGTGAATGCAGGTGAGCGGAGGGTTTTTTATTTGGCAGCGGACGTGGAGAAGCAGGATAGCCCTGAGCGGTTTTCGAGAGGATATTTAATTTTCGGCAAGCAAGCTGGTAAAAATCACAAGAATACAGCCTAATAAACGTGATTTTTGATGGGTAGAAACACGCAAAACTGCTACCGGCATAAACTTGCCGATAGTAAAAATGGATGAGCTGTAAAGAGTTCACCCGGCGAGGTTATCCACTCACTTCCTGCGCCACGCGAGCACGATTCTCGACCGTAAAGCGGATAGCCGTGCGAACCTTGTCGTCAATGGTGATATCTACAAACTCCGGCGTGGTAACAATTTGAATGCCGTCGCGTTGTAAATACCGCTTGGCAAGCGCCAGGGCTTTGACTGCCTGGTTGACAGCCTGCGCTCCAATAGCTTGCACTTCAGCCATTTGGCTTTCGCGGATGACCCCGGCGATGGCGCCGGCTGCCGCTGATGTACGAGAGTTGCCCGAAATCTTGATAAGGTCCATGTTCGATGTCCTTTTTTCCCATGAAAATGCACAGAATGGTTTAGGCGAATTCCCGAAAATTGCATATTGTACTATCATTTTACAGGATTTTTTTCATCAAAGCAAGTAGTATTTCGGAGAAGTTTGCTTAATTCCCTATCCAAGCCTATCAGTTTGTGATATGATTAACCTTCTGATAGAAGATAATGAATAAACGGAATGGATGATTACTCTGTAAGACGTGCTCGAATTCGTTATATTCTTGCTTTAATTATTCTGGCGACCCTGCCGTGTTATTGTATTGGGTTGGTGTACGTGTGGGTGCGCCCGGTGTTGAGCACGCCTACACCAGAACTAGCAGTAACGATCACGCGGACAGGGCAAGCGACTTCCTTACCTTTACCTACTTTTATTATTCCTACGGCGATCGTGCCGCCCACGCTCAACCCAACGGAGGTGTGGTTCACGCCGACCCGTTTTGTTTTTCCGACCATGACGCCTACAGAATTTCGTACCCCTACTGCAACCCTTACTTTAACGCACACGCCAACGGCAACGTTTACGTTAACTTCGTCTCCGACGAACACGTATACTGTCTCACCAACGGAGACTCCATCTCCAACGGCAACGATTACCCCAACGGAGACGCCTACACCAACCAATACAGAACAGACCCCTCAATGAGAGCGATAGAATTATGACAGATTTGATTCCATTTTTAAAACAACTTATCTCGAGCGCAGGGCTTTCAGGAAATGAAACGCCGGTGCGCTCTCTAATTGAAGACGCCTGGCGCCCGATAACAGATGAACTGCGCGTCAGCCGCCTGGGCAGCCTGTATGGCTTGAAGAAGGGCAACGCTGCTTCTCGCCCGGAGAAAAGCCCGAGTATCTTATTGGCTGCGCACATGGATGCAGTCGGGATGATGGTTTCGGGCGTGGTCGGCGAATTTCTGCGGGTAACGCAAGTTGGCGGGCTTGACCCGCGCGTGTTGCCAGGGCAGGTCGTAACGATTCACGGGCGTGAGGATATCCCCGGCGTCATTGTGGAGCCGCCCGATCATTTATTACCCGATTATTTACGGGGCAAACCCGTGCCGTTGGAATATTTATTTATTGAAAGCGGGCTGCCTGCCAATCGCGTGGCGCGGTTGGTGCGCCCTGGGGATTGGGTTTCTTTTGCACAGCAGCCAATTGAGATGGGAGAAAACTACCTGGCTGGTCACTCCCTGGACGACCGCGCTGCGGTGGCGGCTTTGACGTGTTGTCTGGACATTTTACAGGAACGCCTGCACGTATGGGACGTGTGGACGGTGGCGACGGTGCAGGAAGAGGAGACGTTTGCAGGAGCGATAACATCGGCGTATGAATTACGCCCGCAGATGGCGATTGCGGTTGACGTTACCTTTGCGCGCGGTGCGAACGATGGCGGCAACACGCGCACTTTCCCGCTGGGCGAAGGGATAACCATTGGCTGGGGTCCTAACATTCACCCTGCGCTGCACAAGAAATTAAAAGACCTGGCAGAAAAACTGGAAATTCCACACGCCTTTGAGCCAATCCCGCGCCATTCTGGCACGGATGCGATGGGGTTACAGACAGTGCGCGCCGGTGTGCCGACTGCAGTCGTCAGCATACCGCTGCGTTACATGCACACCGTTGTGGAAATGGTGGCTTTAAAGGATATCCGCCGCGCTGGACGGCTGTTGGCGGAATTTATCACTTCTTTGAAGGCAGATTCTGCTGAAGAATTGGTTTGGGATAAATAGGAAGACGATATGGATACGAAGCGGAACTTGAAAAGTGACTCATCGAAATCAGCCCTGCCAGCGCTGCCGCTGCGCCTGATGGAGCGCCTGTGCAACGCGGTGGGCGTTTCGGGAGATGAAGGCGAAGTGCGTAAGATTGTTATTGAAGAAATAAAACCTTACGCAGACGGGGCAGAGGTGAGCGTAGATGCGCTGGGAAACGTGCTGGCTAGGCGCCAAGGGAAGGCAGAAAAGCGCTTGAAGGTGATGTTGGCAGCGCATTTAGATGAAGTGGGTTTGATGATCACCCGCGATGAAAACAACGGATTTTTCCGTTTTGAAGGCGTGGGCGGTGTGGATAAGCGTTTGTTGGTCGGTAAAGCCGTGTGGGTGGGACAAGATCACATTCCCGGCGTGATTGGCGCAAAACCCATTCATCTGACCAGTGATGAGGAATTGAAAAATACCATCTCGGTGGACGATATGCGCATTGACGTGGGAGGGGATAACAAAGGCAAGGTCAAGGTGGGGGACCGGGCTACGTTTGCCTTTCCATTTCAACGGATGGGAGCCAGCCTGCGCGGCAAGGCGCTGGACGACCGCCTGGGTGTGGCGATGTTGATTGAATTGTTCAAGCAACCTTTCCCGCAACTGGATGTACTGGCTGCCTTTACGGTGCAGGAGGAAGTGGGCTTACGCGGCGCAGGGGTGGCTGCCTACGCGCTGGAACCAGACGTTGCCATTGTGCTGGATTGCACCCCGGCTTACGATTTACCTCATTGGGAAAACGAAGGCGGAAAAACGCAGGAGCACGCCCGTTATAACACTCGCCTGGGAGGCGGGGCGGCGATTTACGTAGCGGATGGGGATACGCTCTCGGACCCGCGTTTGCTGCGCCACCTGGTTGAAACGGCGGAAGCGTGCAACATACCCTATCAAATTCGCCAACCGGGAGGCGGGGGAACGGACGCGGGAGCGATTCACGTGAGTCGGGAAGGAATTCCAGCGATATCCGTATCTGTGCCGGCGCGCTACATTCACACTTCGGCGGGAATTGCCCGCGCGGCGGACTGGCAAAACACCCAGGCACTGCTGCGGGCAGCGTTGGAGCGTTTGACGCCGGAGATTTTGGCTCAAGCAAGATAATCAAAACAGGAGCGTTTATGAAAACTCTGATTAAGAAACTAGTTGAAACTGCCGGACCTTCGGGTTTTGAGTCGCAAATTCGGGCGGTTATCCGCGCTGAAGTGGAAAATTACGTGGATGAGGTGCGGGTTGACTCACTGGGGAACCTGATTTGCCGCAAGGGCGCAAAAGAGGGTTTGAAGGTGATGGTGGCAGCCCACATGGATGAAATCGGTGTGATGGCTACTTACGTGGACGACGACGGTTTTGTGCGCTTTACGAACGTGGGCGGAGTGTTCCCGCGCAATTGCGTGGGCGGACACGTGCGCTTTCTCAACGGTGCGGCGGGAGTGATTGGGATTGAAAAGGAAGACGATCGCCGGTCTGTGCCGCCGCTGGACAAGATGTACATTGACGTGGGGGCAACAAGCCGTAAAAATTGCCCGATCAAGACGGGGGATACGGCGGTTTTTGAGCGCCCGTTTTTGGACTTACAAGAGCGCCTGGTATCAAAGGCGATGGACGACCGCATCGGTGTGGCGGTGATGGTGGAGGCGCTGCGGCAGATTAAAGATTCTGCGTACCAACTCTTTTTCGTCTTCAGCACGCAGGAGGAAGTGGGCACGCGCGGAGCGACCACGGCGGCTTATGGAGTTAACCCGGACGTTGGCTTGGCTGTGGATGTAACCCTCACCGGGGACACCCCCAAAGGTATAAAAATGGACGTGGGGTTAGGAAAAGGTGTGGCGATCAAGGTGCGCGATGGCGGTATGCTTTCTGACCCGCGTGTGGTGGACTGGATGGTCAACACGGCTGTCAAGGCGCGCATCCCGTATCAAATGGAAGTGCTGGATGGAGGGACGACGGACGCGCGCGCCATGCAACTGGCGCGTGCAGGCGTGCCGGTGGGGTGTTTGTCTATCCCATCACGTTACGTACACACACCGGCTGAAATGGTGGATATCAACGACGTGCAAAATGGGGTCAAGTTGTTGGTGGAGATGTTCAGCGGGAAAACGCCCCCTCCAAAATTTGGAGATTGAGCTGTTTTGCAGGATTGGTTTAATAAAAGAGAGGAAAACAGTTTGCGTGTGAAACTCGTTCGCTGGTTCTTCTTTCTTTGTCTGATCATTTTTAGCGCGGGCTGCGCGGAGATGATGGTCAGCCGCATCTTGCCGGCTGAGGAAACGCCCACTGCGCTGGCGATGGTAACGGCGACGCCGACGCCTTACGTGCCGCCGGAGATAACCGAGCTGCCAGTGCAGCCCGTTTCGCTGCGCGTCTGGCTGCCGCCAGAATTTGCGCCTGTGGAGGATAACCACGGCGGGAAGCTATTGGAAGCGCGCTTGAAAGAATTTCAAACGCGGCATGAGATGCGCGTGGAAATACGCGTTAAAGCACTGGACGGGGAAGGTGGTATGGTCAACGCGTTGACGACTGCCAATGCCGCTGCTCCGCTGGCTTTACCAGACGTGGTGGCTTTGCCGCGCGTTTTGCTGGAGAAGGCGGCGCTGAAGGGGTTGCTCTATCCGCTAGACGAGTACGATTCTATTCTCAACGCACCGGATTGGTACGAATATACCCGTCAACTGGCGAATATCCAGGGCAGCACGTATGGCATCCCCTTTGCTGGAGACGCACAAGTTGTTGTTTATCGCACCAAGGTGCTGGGAAAGCCGCCACGCACGTGGGATGCTGTTTTGGCATCCAAGTATGCGTTGATGTTTCCCGCGGGCGAGGCGGATGCGTTTTTCCCGATTGCCCAGTATATAGCGAACGGAAACAGTCTGCAAGACAGCGAAGGACGTCCGCAACTAGACCCAGATGCGTTGACCAAGGTGTTCAACTTTTTTGAACAGGCGCAACGGGGTGAGCAAATGCCGTATTGGTTAAGTCAATACGAGACGGATGACCAGGCGTGGCAGGCGTTTTTAGATAATCGGTCGCCATTGGTGGTAACCTGGCTTTCGCGTTACCTGAAAAACCCGCCGGCGGACACGGCGATTGGGGTTATCCCTACATCTACGGGAGAGGATTTTGGTTTGATGCGCGGTTGGTTGTGGGTGGTAACGACGCCGGACCCGCAAAGGCGAAAACTGGGCGCTGAGTTGATCCAATATATGGTGATGAGTGAGTTCACTTCTGCGTGGACGGAGACAGCCGGATATTTACCGCCGCAAATGAGCGCGTTTCAGACCTGGCAGGATGGGAACCGAAAACAAACGGCAGAGCGGGTGATTGCGGCGGGACACGTTGCCCCGGCGTCTGACGTTTTAAGTGTGATCAGCCCGGTTTTGAAGGACGTAACCGTGCGTATTCTTAAAAATCAGATTGATGCGCCAACGGCTGCCCAGGAAGCGGCGAACAAGGTGAAATCTCCACAATGAGGCTAAGCGGTGGATTGGGCAACCTGGTGTGCGGGCGTATAAGATACGGCGTATATGATACGGCGTATAAGATACGGCGTATATGATACGGCGCATAGGGTGCGGGTATAGATTGTATTTAGAAGAAACACGGATGTGAGAAAGGGACTGGCATGGCAGAACATACGCGTGCCGCAAGTCTATTCGGGTTGATTTACCGGCGGCTGGAACGCATGGATGTGGCGGGAGAGTTTTTGCGGGTGGGTACGCATTTCGTCTCCATTGTCATGGTGCTTGCGGTGGTGTGGGGAGTCAGTCGCTTTTATTTTCCCATGTTTGGAATGCAAAGCGGGGCAGACGAAGCAGGAATGGCGGAAGTACAAGGTGCGGCGCTCATCCAGGCACAACAGGCAGCGCCGCCCAGCCTGCCACCTTTGGAACAACCTGTGTACTCCGTAGATTCGGCTATCCAGCGCCAGTCGGTGCCGCACACCACGTTTCCTACCCGCCCGCGGCTGGAGGTAATGCAGTACGTTGTGGAACCGGGAGATACGCTCTTTTCGATTGCGCAAAAATTTGCCTTACGCCCCAGTACGATTTTATGGGGCAACGCAGATGTTTTGCGCGATGACCCGCACATTCTGCACGCCGGGCAGCAGTTGAATATACTCCCCTCCGACGGCACGTATTACGAATGGCATACCGGAGATACGTTAAATGGAGTGGCGGAGTTTTTTGGTGTTGAGGCGCAAGATGTCGTTGCCTGGCGGGGAAACCACCTGAACGCGGCGGAGGTGGGCGATTTTGATAGCCCAAACATGGAACCCGGCACGAAGCTGTTCATCCCCGGCGGAAAACGTGAGTATGTTACCTGGAGCATGCCCTTCATCTCCCGGCTGGAGCCTTCCGCGGCGCAGGTGATGGGAGCCGGTTTTTGCGAGAAGATTGACGCAGGCCCGGCGGGAACGGGCAGTTTTATTTTTCCGGCAGCCAATCATTATCTTTCCGGGTACGATTACGTGCCGGAAGCCAATCACTATGGTATTGACATTGACGGGAAGCTGGGAGAGCCTGTGTTTGCCATTGATAACGGTGTGGTTGTGTATGCCGGCTGGAACAACTGGGGATACGGGAATATCATCGTGATCGAGCATGGCAACGGCTGGCAAAGCGTGTATGCTCACCTGGACAAAATCAACCTGGGGTGTGGTCAGGCTGTTTACCAGGGAGACGTTATCGGAAGCGTAGGCAACAGTGGAAATGCAAATTTTCCCAATTTACACTTTGAGTTAATGAACAATGAATATGGCAGGGTAAATCCGTGGAACTTTCTGCCTTAAAGGTATAATATAAGAGATATGGCTAAGCAAAAAGAAAATTATTATCGTGTATTACAGGTAGATGCTTATGCTGAGCCGGAGGTGATAGAGGGGGCTTATCGGCGCCTGGCGATGAAATATCACCCCGACTTGAACGACGCGGCTTCACAAACGAAGATGCAATTGATCAATGAGGCGTACCAGGTCTTACGCGATCCAGCTCGGCGGGCGCAGTATGACCAGGAGATGGCAGGCACTCCGAAAGAAGTTGTTCACAACGATTTTGGAGAAATGCACGCCGGAAGCGCCGGGGACAGTTTTAACGAGTTGCCGTCCGGCTTTCCGTCTGATTTTGAAACGCCGCTGCCTGCGCCAGTCAAAGCGGATGGGCTGTACCGTATTGCCCGCCTGGTATTGAACATCGCTGTAACCGTTTTGGTGGTGGTGTTGGTGGGGCTGGCTGGATGGATGGCGTATGACCGTTTGACGGGCGGCAAGCAGGCAGCAGGAGGCAGCGCGGTGCAGGTGAGTCCGGGCAGCAAGGTTCAACTTACGCTGGCGCCAGAATTGCAGACGGAAGAAAACGCCGGGCTGGTTTCGCTGCCGTTGGCGCCGTTTGCTTCGGCGGCAAACACGCTGGAAGTGGGCGTCAAACGATTGGCGATGCTGCACACAACCATCCCTACCCGCCCGCGCACGAACGTGATCAGTTATACGGTGGTCAAGGGGGATAACCTGTTTTTGATCGGGGAAAAGTTTGGCATTAAACCAGAGACTGTGTTGTTTGGAAACTACGAAGCGCTCAACGATAACCCGCGTATGCTTAAGGTGGGGCAGGAATTGAAGATTTTACCGACGGATGGTGTATATCATCAGTGGAAAGAAGGCGATACGTTACGCAAGGTGGCAGAATCGTACAAGGCGGAGGCGCAGGCGGTGTTGGATTACCCCGGCAATAAATTTGATTTGACGCAATCCAGCATTGAAGAACCGGGGATCGAAGTGGGGGCGTGGATTATTGTGCCGGGGGGAAAACGCCCGATTAAGGACTGGGGTCCACCGGCGATCTCGCGCACCAACCCGGCGGTGGCGTCTTACTATGGGGAAGGCTCCTGTGGAAAGATTATGACGGGCGCAGTAGGGAATGGTACGTTTGTGTGGCCCGTTCCGTCCAATCATACGATTTCGGGGTACGATTACACAGAAATCCACAAGGCGATTGACATTGGCGGTTCTGAAGGTGCGCCGATTGTGGCTGCGGATAGTGGTGTGGTGGTTTATTCTGGTTGGAGTATTTACGGATACGGAAATCTGCTGGTGATTGATCATGGCAACGGTTGGCAGACGGCTTACGCGCACTTGCTCGCCGTCGGGGCGGGCTGTGGGCAGAGTGTGATGCAGGGCGGGACGGTGGCGACGCTGGGGAATACCGGCAATTCCAGCGGACCTCACCTGCACTTTGAGATGAAGTTCAACGGTGCACCAGCGAACCCGCACGACTTTTTGCCGCAGTAAAAAAGGCGAGAGCAGCTTATGAGGTATGCGTGGCGCTGCTATACGGAAATCTAAACGATTAGATCGTTATTTATGTTTGAACGATTAGATCATTATTTATGTTTGAACGATTAGATCATTATTTATGTTTGAACGTAAACGGATTCTCATTCTGACAGCAGACGCGGGTTTTGGGCACCGCAGTGCTGCCAATGCGCTGGCAGAGGCGCTGCAAGAAACGCGCGGCAGCGCGTGTACAATAGACGTTGTCAACCCGTATGACGACAGCCGGGTGCCAGCTTTTCTGCGCGATACCCAGGCAGACCAGGACCGCATGGTGCGCGAGATGCCTGAATTGTATAAGCTGGGCTACGAAGCCAGCGACGCGGCTGTGCCAAGTGTGGTGGTGGAGAGCGCGCTGATTCTGATGTTGTTCGAGGTGATGCACGATATTGTCAAGCAATACCGCCCGGATGCAGTGGTTACAACGTATCCACTCTATCAGGCGGCGCTGGACGCGGTGCGCGTGCTAACGCGCAAGAAATTTCCGATCCTCACTGTGATAACCGATCTGGCAACTGTGCACCGTTTGTGGTTCAACGAGGCGGTGGATGCCTGTTTGGTGCCAACGGAAACGGTGCGTGAACTGGCGTTAAAATATGGATTGGACGCCAGCCGCGTGCATCTGACTGGTATTCCGGTGAACCCGCGTTTGGTGCAAGAACAACGTCCAGCGGCGGAGATACGTGCGGCGCTGGGGTGGCAGGCGGATTTAATCACCGTGCTGGCGGTGGGCAGCCGGCGTGTGCGAAATTTAGGCGAGGTCTTAAACGTGTTGAATCACAGCCGTTTCGTTTTTCAACTTGCTGTGGTTACCGGCGGGGACGACGAACTTTACCATCATTTTCAAAACACACAATGGCACGTGCCGGTGCGTTTGTATAACTTTGTGCAGAATATGCCAGAGATGATGCACGCTTCTGATTGCATTGTGAGTAAGGCGGGCGGTTTGATCGTTACCGAGGCGCTTGCCTGTGGACTGCCCATGTTGTTAATTGACGTGAATCCAGGTCAGGAGGTGGGAAACGCTGAATATGTGCTTTCTGGGGCGGCGGGGGCGCGGGCAGAACAGCCCTGCGATGCACTGGAAATTATGTATCACTGGCTGGACGAGGATGGAAAACGGCTTGTTGAATTGAGCGCCAATGCGCATCGTTTGGGACATGCGCGGGCTGCCTACGATGCGGCTGAAATTGTGTGGCTGGCGGCTGAGCAAAACCTGCCCGGTAAACCACGCAAAGGCTTGCAGTTATCGCTGGAACGCAATAAGTTATTGGAGTTGTTAAAGCTGGATGGAGGCAAGTTATGGACTCTAAACTGAAGTTCATGGAAGATGAACTGGAAACGTTGCGCACTGAAAACCGCTATATAAACATCCGTGTAATGGGTTCGCCCGCAGACGGCTGGATGGTGGTGGACGGCAGACGGGTGTTGAATTTTTGCACGAACAATTATCTGGGGTTGGCAAATCACCCTGCCCTGAAAGAAGCGGCGAAAAACGCCGTCGAGGAGTGGGGCGTTGGACCCGCGGCGGTGCGTACGATCGCCGGAACGCAGGTCTTGCACACGGAAGTAGAACGACGGCTGGCGGAGTTCAAGGGTGTGGAGGCAGCCATGTTTGTCCAATCCGGTTTTTGCGCCAATCAGGCGGCTATTCCTCCGTTGGTGGGGGGGGAGGACGTGATTTTCTCCGACCGCCTGAATCACGCCAGCATTATTGATGGGGCGCGCCTGGCGCGCGCGAAAATTGTGGTTTACGAGCATTGCGACGCGGCTGACCTGGAAGTGAAAATCAAAGAACACTTAGGGCAGGCGCGGCGCGGTTTGCTGGTAACTGACGGCGTTTTTAGTATGGATGGGGATATTGCCCCCCTGGAAAAGCTCTACGAGGTTGCCGAGCGCTACGGGGTGTTGACGATGGTGGATGACGCGCACGGCGAAGGTGTTTTGGGCAAGGGACGCGGGATTGTGCATCACTACGCCTTGCAAGGGAAAATTGACGTGGAGGTGGGTACGCTGGCAAAAGCCGTTGGGGGGGTGGGGGGCGTGATTGCCGGAAAACAGGGGGTGGGGGATTACATTCGCCAGAAGGCGCGCCCCAATCTGTTTTCTTCTACCACGACTCCGGCGGACACGGCGGCTTGCCTGGCGGCGGTGGATCTTCTGGAGCAATCCAATGTGCTGGTGGAAAGGCTGTGGGATAACGCCAAGTATTTCAAGAGCGGGATGCGCCGGCTGGGGTTTGATATTGGCGCGACACAGACGCCGATTGTACCGGTGATGCTGGGCGAGGTCGGGTTAGCGAAACGTTTCTCGGCGCGCCTTTTTGAAGAAGGCGTGTTTGCCATGGCGATAGGCTTTCCAACCGTACCGGAAGGCAAGGCGCGCATCCGTGTGATGAACACAGCGGCGCACAAACGCCAGGACCTGGATTTTGGCTTGGAGGCTTTTGAAAAGATTGGAAGGGAACTGGGAGTGATTTAATGCTGCGCTACATCAAACGCGAACCGTTTTTTGAGCTTTTTTTTGTGGCTGGCATCGCCACAATTTTAACGGTGCGCCTGTTTTTGATGTTGGCTGGTTACCCCCAACTGGGAGGCGGAGTTGGTCTGCACATCGCGCACGTGCTGTGGGGCGGTTTGCTGATGATGGCGGCGGTGGTTACGGCGTTGAATTTCGTGGCGAATCCGTTTGTGCTGCGCCTGATCGCCTTGTTGGGTGGGGCGGGTTTCGGTTTGTTCATAGATGAAGTGGGAAAGTTTGTAACTCAGGACGTAGATTATTTTTATAAACCTACGTTTTCTATTATCTACGTCATTTTTATTATCATTTACCTGGCAAACTACGCCATTGCGCACCGTTCGTACACGCGCAACGAATATTTAATCAACAGCGTAGAGTTGATGAAAGAAGCGGTGCTGAAAAAGATAAATTCGGATGAACGCCAGGCGGCTTTGGGGTATCTTGCCAGGTGTGGTGAATCTACGGCGGTTGCGCCGTTGTTGGGGACTTTTTACGAGGGGCTGGAGGGGGTGGAGGCGCCAACCAAGAATTCTGTACAACGCGGCGTGGAGCGGATTGCGGCATGGCACGCCAGTCTGGCTGATAAAGGCTGGTTTTCCACGGTCATTATCCTCTTGTTTGCGCTAGATGCGCTGTTCTTGCTGGTGGTGGTTGGATTTGTATCGGTGTATTCCACGATGGAGACGGTGGATATTACAGATTGGATTGTGGTCGTGGCAGCAGCAGCGGAGGCGTTGTTGATTGTGTATGGGTTATTCAGGCTGCGCTCGGCACGTATACGGACTTACACTGCCTTTCGCTACGGTTTGCTGGTTTCTATTCTCATCGCCCGCGTGTTTAGTTTCTACGACGATCCAATAGATGCCCTATGCTGGCTGGCAGTGGACCTTTTGCTGCTGTGGAGCCTGGACAGGATGGTGGAGCAGGAAAGAAGACAGTCTGTGCAGTTCCAGGGATAGCAAGACTGGGATTCTAATTTGACAGGAGGTTTGAGATAGTGGACAAACGCAAGTTAGGTTTCACGGATTTGCATTTAACGACAATCGGTTTTGGCGCCTGGGCTATTGGCGGGGGAGACTGGCAGTTTGGCTGGGGAGCGCAGGACGATAAGGACTCGATTGCGGCGATTCACAAAGCGCTCGACCTGGGTATCAATTGGATTGACACCGCGGCTGCGTATGGTCTGGGACGCTCGGAACGGGTGGTGAGAGAAGCGCTGCGAGGACGGCGCGATGAGGTGATTGTCGCCACGAAGTGCAGCATGGTGTGGGAAGACTCCAGTAAGGGGATGGTCTCTAACCGTTTGAAAGCCTGGAGTGTGCGCAAGGAGGTGGAGGAAAGCTTGCAGCGCCTGGGCGTGGAGGTGATTGACCTGTACCAGATTCATTGGCCAAGACCGAATGAGGACATTGAAGAAGGCTGGACGGAGATGGCTAACCTGGTGAAAGAGGGGAAAGTGCGTTACGCGGGTGTGTCAAATTTCAACGTCAGTCAGATCAAGCGCTGCCAGGCAATTCACCCGGTGGCTTCCTTACAGCCGCCGTACAGCATGTTGGAGCGCGGTGTGGAGGACGAATTGCTTGCGTATTGCGCCAAAAATGAGATCGGCGTGGTGGCGTATAGCCCGATGGCATCGGGGTTGTTGACGGGTAAATTCACACGCGCACGGTTGGCGGCTCTGCCGGAAAACGACTGGCGGCGGCGCGGGAAGCATTTTCAGGAGGCGGAATTGGACGCCAACCTGGAATTGGTGGAAGGGCTGGCTGGAATCGCAGGACGGTATCAACGCAGCGTGGGTGAACTGGCGGTGGCTTGGGTGCTGCGCCGCGCGGAGGTAACTTCGGCGATTGTGGGGGCGCGCCGCCCGGAGCAGATCGAGCAGATAGCCACAGCAAGCGACTGGGCGCTCTCTGCGACGGACGTGGAGGAAATAGAAGCGCAGCTTGCACACAGAACGAGGAAGTTGGGTCTATAATCAACACTGAACAAGGGGGACGCATTCACCTTATGAGAATTGCATCATACAAGCCCGATGGTTATGAACGATTGGATTAGCTAGCTTTTCAAGCCAGCTAAAAGAAGACATTTGGAAAATGGTATAATGTGAGCAAGAGGAAATACTATATAAGGATTCGAGCGAATTACATTTTATATGAATGTGATGGGCGGAAAGGCTTGTATCCGCGGTATGTGGATTAGCGTGGCGCTGATATTGAATTTACTTGCCAATGGTTTAACCACTGCGGAGATCCTTCAGGCTTATCCATATCTTGAAGTCGAGGACGTGCAACAGGCGATTCGTTACGCCGCCTGGTTATCTGAAGACAGCCTATATGAGTGGGGGCTTGCAGGTGCATGAAGTTCCTGGCAGATATGGGGATCTCGCCAGCCTGTGTGGAACACCTCTGTGCTCTCGGTTTTGAAGCAGCGCATTTTAATCCTCGAACATCACCAAAGTGACCTTGTGCAGGGCGTACTCTTGCGTGTTGACGAGAAACGGATGCGGGTGAGGCGATTGCCGATTTAATATAAGAATGTTTTAGAGGTAAACATGACTGAGTTTTTAGGGTACACAGACGCATACATTAAAACCTTTGCGGCAAAGGTGGTGGAAGTAAACGGGGAGGAAAGCGCCGTGGCTCTCGATTGCACGGCGTTTTACCCCGGCGGGGGCGGGCAGCCCTGTGACCTGGGCACACTGACGGTGGACGGGCGTAAGCTGCCCGTGCGCAAGTGTGCCAAACAGGGCGACGTAATCTGGCACTGGGTGGAGGGGGATTTACCCGCCGACGGTGCAGAGGTGCAGGGTGAAATTGATTGGGACAGACGATATAAGCTCATGCGCACACACACGGCGCTGCACGTACTGTGCGGCGTGGTGTGGCGGGATTACGGTGCTTCGGTAACTGGCGGTAACATGGAGCCGTTGCAAGGCAGGATGGACTTTGAATTTGAGACGATGCACAAAGACCTGGTGCAGGTGATTGAGGAGAGTGTGAATAAGGAAATCGTCGCCGGGCACGCGATTACCAGCCGAATTTTGCCGCGCGCGGAGGCTTTCCAAATCCCTGACCTGATCCGCACGAAGATCAATTTGCTGCCAGAAGGCATTGCGCAGGTGCGCGTGGTTGAATTGGTGGGGTTGGACTTGCAGGCTGACGGCGGCACGCACGTGGCGAACACGCGCGAGGTGGGGCGCGTCAAAGTGGTGGATTATAAGAGCAAAGGCAAGATAAACAAGCGCCTGGTCATTGAAATCACAGATTGAGGCTGGCGGGGGTTAGAGTTCGGAAAGAAAGACGACCTGGTACTGTCCTTCTGCAGGGGTAAAGAGGGAGTATTGCCCTTCGTGAAGGGCGAATTGCTCGGCGCGGGAAATTTGGGCGCGCACCTGCCCAACGCCGAGTTCTTCCATTAATAAGTCGGCGTAAGTTTGCACGATTTTAATTTCCTCCAGATTGTTGACGGTGAAGAGCGCCTGACGCAGTTTGCGACGCGTGCGGGCACGCGCTTTTTCGCTGACGGCGCGTCCGGTTTCTGCCAGGCGAAGGACGACGTGCATATCTTGCAGAAGCGTTTCGTCGAGCAGAGCCGCATCCCACTTGGGGAAGGGCGTCAGATGCACCGATACGGGGGCGGTATCAAAGGTGGTGCAGACCAGGTTTTGGTATATTTCTTCAGCTAGAAATGGCAGCAGGGGGGCAACCATGCGGCAGAGGGCAACGAGGACGTGATAGAGGGTGCGCAGCCCGTCTTTTTCTCCGGCAGCGCCGGACATCCAGAAACGCTGGTGGGAGTGGCGCAAGTACCAACTGGAAAGCAATTCTATAAAGCTTTGTATCTGAAGGCAGACTGCGCCGGGGTTGTATTCGTCGTAGTGGCGGGTACCATCACGAATGAGTTGTTGGAGAGCGGCAAGGAGCCAACGGTCTAAGAGGATGGCAGAGGGCGGCGGCGCCTGGTCGTATTGGGCGGGATAATGGCTGTCAGTTTTAGGAGACCAGCCTTTTGAGCCGGCGAAGGTAACCAGGAAGGAGTATACGTCCCAAAGTGGGCGCAGCAGTTTGTCCATGCTTGGATTAATCTCGCTGGCAGAAAATGGATGGCTTTGCGTGGTGTTGATGGAATGATCGCCGTACCAGCGCAAGGCGTCGGCGCTGTTCGCATCCAGCAGGGTTTTCACGTCCAGGACGGCGGTGGGGGGGGTTGAATCTTGCGGCGGGCTGGGTGGGGGTGCCAGGGTTATGGCGCGCTGAAAGGCAGGGCGCTGAAATAACACGGCGCTGATGGTGTGCAGGTTGAAGAACCAGGTTGGTGCCTGGTCAAGCATTTCACAGGCAAAATCTGCGGGGAAGTGGTTTTCGAACTCGCGTTCGTTTTCAAAAGGAAAATGCCATTGTGCAGCGGGCAGAGCTGCCAGGTCAAAGTCTTCGTCCAGCAGGTCGGGAACACGGTGCATCAATTTTCCGGTTTTGGGATTGGGAAAGGTGATGGCGTCTATGGCGGGGCGGTGCAGGTCTATGATGGCTGGGTCACACTCTGCGAGCTGCGCCAGTTCTTCCAGGCTGCCGACCATTAAGGCGTCGTCGTCTTCGTCAACCCAAATGGGCAGGGGCGTGCCCCAGGAGCGGGCGCGGCTTAACACCCACGCCAGGTTTTCTTGCAGGTGATTTTGGTAAGGGGACAGGTCAGGCGGCTGCCAGGCAACCTGGGCGGCGAGCTGCAGGGCGTGCGACTGGTAGGCGGACAATTGCAAGACCCAGGCGCTGCAAAGTGTGTTTAGCAGCGGGGTCTGGCAGTGCTTACACAGGCTGGCAGGTTGGGGAAGCACTTCTCCGCGCAGCACCAAACCGCGCAAGGTCAAGTCTTCGATGAGAAAAGGCTCGGCGTCTTTAAAGAATCTGCCGCGCCAGGGGCGCACTTCAGCAGTAAAAGCGCCGTCCGGTTGGATGGGGTTAAGCAGAGGTAAACCATGTTCGAGAGCGACGTGTAGATCGCGGGCGGAAAAGACCGGCGAAAGGGGGTGAATGCCGCTGCCCTGTTGCAGGTCAACGCTTTCACTCAGGACAACGGAATAGGCAGGTTTATCTGGCAACAGATAGGTGAACAAGGGCAAGTAAGTTACGCCGCTGAGTTTTTTACCTTTGAACTCTGCCAGCACCTGGATGCTTTCGGCGGGTAGAAAACTAATCTGCGGGGAGAGGCTTTCGGGGTCAAAAACGTCGTGCAGCAGTTGTTTGGCTAAAATCAGACGCTCGCTGTCCTCGTTGGGCATTTTGTGTTCAATGGTGATGTAATCGGCTTCGGGGTGAACAGCGGCAGCGACGTTGCCACTTAACATCCAGGGGTGGGGCGCCCAAACCAGGAGGGAGGTGGTGGGGTCATCCACCAGGGGCAGGCGCACGTATAGGGCAGGGGATTCCGGTGTGTGGTCGTTATGATCCACCTCCTGATGGGAAAGAGGGGTGCCGCAGCGCGGGCAGTAGGGCAACACGTCAAAGGTTTTGGAAATTAGCCCTTTGTCCCACAAGGATTTCAGCGCCCACCACACCGACTCGATGTATTCACGCGTGTGGGTTACGCTGGCGTCTTGCCAGTCCACCCAGCAACCCAGGCGCTCGGCAGTTTTTTCCCAATTGTACAGGTAATCGAAGGTGGAACGGCGGCAGACTTCGTTGAAGTTTTCGATGCCATAATCTTCCAGTTGGGCTTTGGTGTGAATGTTCAAGCGCTTCTCCGCTTCCACTTCTACGGCAAGCCCTTGCGTATTCCAGGCGCCGCGGCGGGTGACGTGTTTTGCACACATGGTGTGGTAACGCAGGAAGGCGTCTTGAAATATCCAGGCGCAAATGTGCTGAAGTTGCGGTTTGCGATTGGCGGTTTTGGGAATTTCGAAAAAGCAGTATTGCGCGGCGTGCTGGCGCGGTGCGCAGAGTTTTTGAAAAACCTTTTGTTCTTTCCAGATTTTTAGTGCTGCTTCTTCAATTTTCCCAAACTCGGCTCTGGCGGAAACGGGTCTGAACATGGGAATTCCCTTAGCACAATACCACTCTGAAATGAAAAACGCTGCGGCAGGCTGTGCGGCGCGATTAAATGACGTTGACGCCAACCTGCTTCCCTTATTTTACCATAACGTCCGTATACGAGAAAGAATCTGATAGAATAGGTGGTGGTGAGACTGGCTTGTGGTCTGTTCACGAAAATTTTACTCTCCCTTAATCCAGCGTTTACGGTTATTCCTGGGCAGGTATGCTACTATGCAGATGGATTATAAGGAGTAATGTATGAGCTTCTGGAATCAGTTAAGAATTGGGACGAGTGCGTTGAGCGCGCAGCGGTTGCGTATGGACGTGATTTCCAACAACATAGCCAATGCGGAGACGACGCGCACTGCCGAGGGCGGTGCGTATAAACGTCAAGATGTGATTTTTATGGAGGACGAGGAGAACGCTTTCCTGCCAAAGTTTGCGCGGGCGCGACGCGGGGAAGACATCAACGTCAGCTCTGATGATCGCGGTGTGCGCGTCTCGGAATTTATCACCGACGAAAGCGAGGGTTTGAGGGTGTATGACCCCTCTCACCCGGATGCGGACGAAGAAGGTTTTGTAACTTACCCGAACGTTAATATGGTAGTCGAGATGACGAACATGCTCTCGGCGACGCGTTCTTATGAGGCAGGGCTGGCAGTGATCAACTTCGCCAAGCAAATGGCGCTGCGCTCGATAGATATTGGTCGTTAGGAATTTTCTAAGGTAAAGAAAGGGGCTGTAAGAGCTTATGGAAACACCTCTCATTTCAAGTATATCGCCTTTATCAGGCACGAATGTTACCCAGCCGGCGAAATCGGGGCAGGTAGATAATATTACCAAGGGCTTCAAGGAAGTGCTCGATTCTTTGAACGAATCGCAGGCGAACAGCGACGCTTTGATTAAAAAACTGGCAGCGGGCGAGGACGTGGACATCCATCAAGTGATGATTGCGGTTGAAGAAACGGACATCAACTTCCGCGTGGTTATGGCGATCCGCGACCGTCTGGTGGACGCCTACCAGCAGGTTTCGCGTATGCAAGTTTAGTTAAATTGATGGGCAGGTGAAAGAATATGAACGAAGTAATCAATCGGCTTCGCGAACAAATCACCACGTTTTGGAATCGGCTGGGCAGAGTCCAGCGGATTGTTTTAATTGCCTTGGCGGTAATTGCTGTAATTGTCATTCCTGTACTCATCACCACGGCAAATACAACCACGTACGCGGTGGCTTTTTCCAAGTTGAGCGAGGAAGACGCCGGTAAAATCGTAAAAAGCCTGAAGGAAAAAAATATCCCTTATCAACTGCGCGATGGGTCTACCATTCTGGTGCCGACGGACCAGGTTTACGATGTGCGTATTGACATGGCAACGGAGGGGCTTCCGGAAGGCAGCACGGTGGGATTTGAAATATTCAGCCAAAATATGCTGGGGATGACCGAATTTGCGCAGCAGGTGAATTACCGGCGCGCATTGGAAGGAGAACTGGCACGCACCATATCCAGCCTGGAGGCGGTGGAAAAAGCGCAGGTGTACGTGGTTACACCGGAGCGGACTCTATTAGAGGAAGACCAAGAGCCGACCACGGCATCGGTAACCGTGCAGGAGAAGACTGGCAAGCATCTGGATGCAGCCCAGGTGAAAGCCATCACGCATTTGCTGGCTAGCAGTGTGCAGGGGTTGAAACCGGAAAACGTGGTAGTGGTGGATGCGAATGGGAACTTGCTCTCGGCGGGCAACCTGGACGGCGGCAAAGTGGATGCGCTATCGGAGGCAGATAGCCGCCGGGCGGCTGAAGTATCCTATTCGCGCGAATTGCAGAGCAAGGTGCAGAAATTGCTCGAGTCGGCGCTGGGACCCAACCGCGCGGTTGTGCAGGCTTACGTGGCGCTGGATTGGACGAAGCGTGAGACTACCTCCCAGGTGTATGATCCCGATTCAACGGTGCTGCGCAGTACGCAGAAGATCGGTGAGACGTATGATGCGTATGGGCAGGACCAGGGCGGTGTGCCCGGTGCAATTCCAAATTTACCGCCAGGGGTAACCGATACTCTGCAAGAGAATCAATTTGCGGCGTATAATCGCTCGGAAGACATTAACAATTATGAAGTCTCTGTGGTGGAGAGCAAGGAGAGTTTAACTCCCGGCGTAATAAAAAATATATCGCTTTCTGTTTTGGTGGACGGTATAACCGACGAAGCCGACCTGCAAAAGATTCGCTCGGTTGTGGCGGCTGCGGTGGGCATTGACGAAGCGCGTGGAGACAAGCTGGCAGTTGAGACAATTGATTTTGATAAGACCTTCAGCCAGCAGCAGGCTCAGGCGGAGACGGAAAGGAATCTTATGGATATCTATATGATGATCGGTACAGCAGCAGCCGCACTGCTGGTTTTGCTGGCGGTGTTGTTCTTTGTTCAGCGACTGCTGCGGAATTTGCGATTGGCTTCTGTGGAAGCCTGGACGCCCATCTTACAGCCGGTAGGAGCTATGGCGGCTCTGCCTGGCGAGGCGCCAGTTGAAGCGATGTTGCCCTCGGCGCCATCTCCAGCGGAATTGATGATGAGTTTTGAGGAACTGCCGCGCATTTCGGAGGCAAAGAAGAGAGAAGAAGAAATGCCCAGGCTGGAATTGCCGCAACCGGATGTGCTTGAGGAGATACCGGCGGAACTCGAATTATCTGAATTGCTTGGACGGTATGCGGATGAAGCTCCTTCGGTTGAGGACCAGCAAATGCAGCAGGTGATCGTCCAACTGGCGGAAGAAAGCCCGGCGAGCGTGGCTGAAATCATTCAGATGTGGCTGGCTGAAGACGACACTTCTGCAGGGATATAAGCTGAAGGAGACGACGAATGGACACGAGTCTGCTTGAGGCGGGCGGGCGACCAACTGGTCTGCAAAAAGCAGTTGCTTTGCTGTTGACGCTGGGCGTTGATCTTGCGTCGTCTGTGTTGCAGTATTTAGGGGAGGGCGACCTTGAGAAGGTCATGCTGGCTCTCTCGGAATCATCACGCCTGCCTGCGCACGTGCGCCGCGAAGCGCTGCAAGAAGCCTACGCGCTGGCGTTGGCGGGCGGAACGGGGATGGTTACCGGCGGCATCGAGTATACGCGTCAGTTGCTTGCGCGTGCGGTTGGTCCACGGCGCGGGGCGGAGATTTTGGAGCGTATTTCGGCGCACAAGCAAATCTCTTCCTTTGAGATAATCCGTAGTGCAGATCCCGTTCAGGTGGCGAAAATGCTGGAAGACGAGCACCCGCAAACCATAGCGCTGGTGCTTTCTTACCTGGATTCTAAGCAGGCGGCAGAAATTTTAACCAATATGCACCAGGCGCTGCAGATTGACATCACCTTGCGTTTGGCGACAATGGACAGGGTGTCTCCGCAGGTGGTGGAGGTGGTGGAGCGCAGTTTAAAGCACAAGCTCTCGGGCGTCATCACCGAGGCAGATTTTCGGGCTACGGGGGGTGTGGCGTTTCTGGTGGATATGCTCAACCAGGTTGACCGGGGGGTGCAGAAGAACATCTTTGATGCGCTTATGCCTACGCATCCAAAACTGGTGGAGGAAATTCGCTCGAACATGTTCACCTTCGACGACCTGGCGAAGCTGGACGACCGCTCTATTCAGCGTATTCTGGCGGAGGTCAATAAAACTGACCTGGCGTTGGCGCTTAAGGGTGCGCCGGAAATATTGCTGGGTAAGATATTCAACAACCTGTCTGAACGCGCTCGCCAGAACTTGCAAGATGACATTGAAATTCTGGGACCGCAATTGGCGAAGAACGTGTACGAAGCGCAGCGCAAGATTGTGGACGTGGTACGCAAGCTGGAAGAGGCAGAGGAGATCGTAATTTACGGCGGCGGAGGCGACTTTGAAGTCATCTACTAGCCTGATCAAGAAGGCGCGCCCGCAGGGTGTGCGTGTGGCGGAGTGGAACCCGCGTGAGTTTCAGCCTGGAACGGTGGAAGAAGCCGACGAATTACACATGCTGGCTGAAGGGGTTACCCACCGCCAAGAATGGATTGGACAGGAAGAACACACTGAGGGAGGCAGCGGCGTCTCTTTTTATCACGCAGTGAGGGCTGGAGCGGTTGTGGACGAAGCAACTGCCCTGCGAGACGTGGTAGAGGCTTTGATTCGCAAGAAGAGTAATAAGGCAAAGCGCGGAGAGGATATTACCAGCGTCGTGTTCAAGTCCGGTGAGATCGCGGCAGTACCTTTTGAGTGGCAAGACATTGAGGTATTGGGGAAGGAGGAGGATAAGAAAGAAGAAGAACAGCATCCTCATCCCGATGATGAACTGGTGTTTGAGCCGCAAGCGGAGGTAGATTTTGCGGCGCTGGAGGAACAGAAGCAGCATATTCTGGCAGAAGCAGAGCGACAGGCGCAGGAAAGCGCGCAACAGATCATCACGCAGGCGAAGTTTGAGGCGGAAAACGTTCTGCAACAGGCGCGAGTGCTGGCGGAGGAAACTGTTTTGAGCGCAAAAGCGAACGAAGCCACGATAACGCAAGAGGCTTTTCAACGCGGGATGGCTGCTGCGCAAGACCAGGCAATCGTGCTGCTGGAAGGGGCGCGCGCTATTGTGAGTGGGATGCAAACCTGGCAGGAACAGATGTTGGCAAACAGCGAGACCGAGGTGATTGGACTGGTTAAGACGATCGCGCAAAATTTGTTTGCTTCCGGTTTTGTGCTGGACGCTGAAACGTTGCGCCAGGCGTTTGCCCAGGCGGTGAAGGAAGCCAAGCCGCTGGGCGACATGCGCATCCGCGCCAACCCCCTGGATGTGGAAGCGTTGGGGACTTTGTGGGCGGAACAACAAGCAGCTTTGACAGGGGTGCGCGTGGAAATGGTGCCCTCCGAGGCTGTTTTACGCGGCGGCTGTATTGTGGAAGGTGAGTTTGGCTCTCTGGACGGGCGCGTGGAGGAGAAGTTGAAACGCGTGCTGGAACGAGTGGATGAAGCACAAAGCATTCGCGAGGAGGGTGAAGAAGCAGGAGAAGGGGAATTGATTCGCCAGGCAGCCTCCGCAGCGGCGGAGATTGCAGAGATGGAAGATATGAGCGCACAAGAAAACGTGGCGGAAATGTATGACGAGGCACCTGCCCTGGATATTGGTATACCAGAGCCTGCTGCGGCGGAAGACGAAGTGATTGATTTATCCGCAGATTTTGAGTTGGGAGGCGGGACATGATGATGCCTGCCGCGACGCCGCCTGATTTGAGCCGCTATCACAGGGCAATTTCCAGCCAGAGCAGTAACCGTCTGGCTGGAAAAGTCGTTCAGGTGGTCGGTTTGACTGTGGAAGTGGTGGGGGTTGATGCGCAAATCGGCGAAGTATGCGAAATTGGCACGAGCCTGGGAACGAGCCTGCTTTCCGAAGTGGTCGGTTTTCGAGACGAACGAACTTTGCTGATGCCGCTGGGGGACATGCAGGGAATTCAACCCGGCAGCCCGGTGACGCCGACGCGGTCTGTGTTTCGCGCTCCGGTGGGGAAGGTGTTGCTGGGGAGGGTGTTAGACGGGCTTGGCAAGCCTTTGGATAGTAAAGGCGCCCTGGGAACGATGGAAACGAGACCGATTTACGCCCACGCCCCGCACCCACTCACCCGTCAGCCAATTCACGAGCCGTTGGTAACCGGCATTCGGGCGATTGACGGCATGACTACCATTGGCAAGGGGCAGCGGATTGGTATATTTGCTGGCAGCGGTGTGGGAAAAAGCACATTGTTGGGCAGCCTGGCGCGCAATGCGCGCGCGGACGTGAATGTGATTGGCTTGGTGGGAGAGCGCGGACGTGAAGTGGCTGAGTTTATCGAGCGCGACCTGGGATTGGAAGGGTTGCGCCGTTCTGTGGTGGTAGTGGCAACCTCGGACCAACCCGCGCTGGTGCGTTTGAAAGCTGCCTGGGTTTCTACGACGATTGCCGAGTTTTTCCGCGAGATTGGGTACGACGTGATTTATATGATGGATTCGGTAACGCGCTTTGCGATGGCGCAACGCGAAGTTGGACTGGCAGTCGGCGAACCGCCAGCCAGCAAGGGATACACGCCTTCAGTGTTTGCACTGCTGCCGCAGCTATTGGAACGCGCCGGCACGGGAGAGCGCGGCTCGATTACCGGCTTGTATACCGTTTTGGTGGAGGGGGATGACTTCAACGAACCCATCAGCGACTCGGTGCGCAGTATTCTGGATGGACACATTGCCCTCAGCCGGGAAATTGCCGCCCGAAATCATTACCCGGCGATTGACGTGCTGCACAGCTTGAGCCGCGTTATGCCGGCAGTTACGCGAGCGGAGCACCGCAAATGGGCGGGACAGACGCGTAAACTAATGGCGACTTACGAAAAAGCACGCGACCTGGTCAATATTGGCGCGTACGTCAACGGTTCTGATGCGGATATAGACGCTTCGCTGGCAATGCTGCCAAAAATCAACGCTTTTCTGCAGCAGACACCTATTGAGGCGACGAATTTTGACAACATGTTGACCATGCTGGCAGAAATTGGCGGTGGAGGGTAAGCAAAGAGATGTTACCACGTTTTCCTTTGCAAGCTGTTTTGGATTATCGCGGTAGCCTGGTAGAGGCGCTGGAGATTGAACTGGGACGCCTGATGGCAATTTTGTTGAAAGCGAAGCAGGCGTTGGAAGCGTTGCGCGAAAACCGCCAAAACCTGGTGGATGAATTGCGCAATGCCCAACTTGGCGAATTGGACCTGGTGCGCATTTCGCACTTGCGCGTTAACATCGAGTTGGTGGATAGCTACATCGAACGCCAGGAACAGGAAGTGGAACGTCTGACGCAAGAGGTGAACGCCAAGCGCCAGGAACTGATTGACGCCCGGCAGGACGAAGAAGTTTTGGTAACACTTAAGGATAAAATGATAGAAGAATTTAAAGCCGATTTAAAGCTAAAGGAAAGCCGTGTTCAGGACGATATCTATATAGCGAATTATTACCAAAAGATGCTGCGGGAGGCGAGCAAACATGCTAGATGATACACTTTTTGCCTCAAATTTCCAGGGTGTGTATTACCAGGTGTTGCTCAAGCTGCTGGAAAAATACCTCAAACGTTCGTCTTCGGCGCAGAACGACGATGCAGTGCAAGGGAAATTCGCAGACATCATCAAAGAGGTCTCGGCACGTTACAATGTGGATGCAAAGCTGGTGCAGGCAGTGATGAAGGCGGAATCGAATTTCGACCCCAAGGCGGTTTCCTCGGCAGGAGCGCTGGGATTGATGCAATTGATGCCAGAAACAGCCGCAAGCCTGGGCGTTACGGACGCCCTAGACCCGCACCAGAATATCGAGGGCGGGGTGCGTTTGTTGAGCCAGCTTCTCTCGATGTATAACGGGGACGTGGAGTTAGCGTTGGCTGGGTATAACGCAGGGCCTGGCGCGGTGGAGGAATACGGGGGAGTGCCTCCATACCGGGAGACGCAGACTTACGTGGAACGTGTGTTAGATTATTATGATGATTCGGAACATAGTTGGAGCGCATAGATGTTTGATCCAGTTCGTTCGGATAGTGCTATAAAAATTTCCAGGCTTGCCCTGGACGGTATGGCGCTGCGCCAGGACGTGAACAGCGATAACGTTGCGAACGTGGATACGCCTGCTTATAAAGCAAAGGAGGTGAATTTTGAGCAAACGTTAAAAAATGTAATGAGCGGTACGCCTTCACACGATTTGACACTGCTGCGTACGCACCCAGAGCACATTGACATCCCTGGCAGCAACATTCTCTTTCACGTTACAGATAACCGCGCCGGGACGCCGCGCGCAGACGGGAACAACGTGGACATTGACAACGAACTGGTGCAAATGAATGAGACGAGTATTCGTCAACAAGCAGTAACACAATCGGTGGCGAGAAAATTAAGATTAATCAAAGATATTACGAGAATAAGGTAGGTGAACCAAGCATGGATGTATTTCCTTTTCTAGAGCATACTTCTTCGTCTCCTCCGGCGGTAAAATCCAGCGCGCCGAAAAGCCAGGCAAAAACAAGCAGTGGCTTTGGCTTTGGGCAGGTGCTGGCGAGGGAAGTGAACAGCCGTCCGCAGGTGAATAAACAAGGCGGGAGCGCGGGGCGCGCGGCTGCGAAAACGGCAGCGCAAACGGCTGCTGCGACTGTTGCGCAAACGGCGGAGAGGACAAATGACACTGGCAAGGCGGTGGAGAGCGATTTCAGCGCGCAGCCAGCCGAAGGGAAAGAACGAGCGCAAGTGACGGAGGCGCAGACACCACAGGTGCAGACACCACAGGTGCAGACACCACAGGTGCAGACGGTAGGTGTTCAAGCGCAAGGAATAGACGCACAGGCGATTGTATTGCAGGCGCTGGTGGCTGCCCAGGACAAGAAAGTGATACCCCTGACAGGCGAGGGTCAAATGGGGATGGTGGAACCAGCCCAACTGGCTTTGCAACTCAAAATGGAGGCGCCGAACGGCGGGTTACAAATTCCAATCGGAGAATCGCCGGGAGAGGGCAGTCAACTCTCATCCTCACCACCCGCTGCACTTGCAGAGCAGGCCCGCTTGGCGGAAGCTCTAACACAAGAACAAGGGAAAGTCCCGGGATGGGGCACAAGCACAGAGATGCAAAACGCATCTGGAATTGACATTTCTGCGCTAACACAGCAGGTTGAGCCTGAGGTTTTGCCACAGGCTGCGGCGCAGTTGCAGGGGGAGGCGCAGCCGGCGGCGCGATCTGACGGTTTGGACAGCGCGGCGGGAACGGATGCGACGCTCCGCCAACAATCGGCAAACGACGCGGTCATTTTCCAAGGCAAGCAGTTTGAAGCTGTGAAAGCGGTGGATGTTTCTCTCGCAGGAAAACAAGCTGAGGTCCAGCCAAAAGCGGTTGACGGCGGCGCAGCCCAGGTGCAAGGCAAGCAGGGGGAAGTGCGGACTTCTTTGGAAACGCTCGTTTCCGGTGAAAAGGCTGTGTTCGTGCCTGTGGAGGGGCAACAATCGTCTGGCGAATCGGAAGGGACGATGGAGGCGGGCGCTGAGATTGTGAGCGGCGCAGCTAGCGCAGGGGAAGTGGATAGCGGACGCTCTCTCATCGCCCACAAGGCAACCAAACCTGTGGCGGGCAGCCAGATGGCTGCGGCAGAGCAGACGCAGAGCCAATTGGGCGCAGATGCGCTGAAAAACCCGCCTGCCGAGTTAAAGCCAGCCGTAAGCACAGAAGGCACAGGAGCGGGAAAATTGGTTAATCCGACGCCAACGCTTGAGCAAACTGAGAGTGCCGCTGCGGATGTCAAACCAAAAAGCGCGGGAAGCGGTTTGGAAATGACGGATAGGGCTTCTCTGCTGACCTCCACGGCGACGACGTATTCCAGCGAAGTGCATACGCGCACGGCAGAGACGCGCAGCACCCAAAATATCCTCCAGCAGACCTTCGCTCACCTGGAAGAGATGATGAAGAGCGGGCAGAAGACGCTGCGCGTGCAGGTGTACCCAGAAAACCTGGGGCACCTTGAACTGCGCCTGACGTCTCAAAACGGTTCGCTGCAAGTGCTGCTTTTGGCAGATTCAAGCACCACGCAGCAGACGCTGGAACGGCACGCCGGAGATCTGCAACAGGCGTTGATCAACTCTGGGGTGAACTTGAGCGGTTTGACGGTGGGACAGCGCGACGCGGCGCAGCAGCAAACCCCCGGCGAACCACAGAACAACACTAACGCGGGCAAACACGCACCATATACGGCGGGGAGTGGCGAGGAAGACACCCAGGTGTCCACGCCGGTGGAAACGGTGGTTTATCGCAGCCCGTATTCCAGCCTGGATTATCGTGTGTAAACAAGGAGGGTGCGATTATGATGGAGTCAAATTCTATTTCGGTAAATGCGACCACTGGCAGCGTTACTACAAACGCGACTACGAGCGACTCGAAGAGTGAACTGGATCAGGAAGATTTCATGCTGTTGTTGTTAGCGCAGTTGAAGAATCAAAACCCGCTCGAGCCGATGTCTGACCAGGAATTTATGAGCCAGATGACGCAATTAAATTCTTTGAATGCGTTGAAAAGCATTGATAGCAAAATTGAAACCATTACTTACGACGCGCAATTGAGCAACGCGGCAGCGATGATTGGTAAAACGGTGGATTACGTTTATGGAGATTCGGAAGCCGATATCACCAGTGGTGTTGTGAGCGCGGTGAGCGTCAAAAACGGAGAGGTTTTTCTTATGGTGGGCGAGGCAACAGTGGCGCTATCTGACGTGCGGCGGGTGGCAACTGCCGCTTAGTGGGAGGGGAGTATGGTGAAACCCGTCAATGTGCAACCCATATCCAAACCTGTAAGCCAGCAGCCAACGGGGCCGAGCGCGGCGCAAAAGGCGCAGCAAAGCGGTTCCGATTCCTTTGCGGAGAAGCTGGCGCAGCAAAGCCTGCAGGCGCAGCAAAGCCAGGGATTAACCTTCTCCAAACACGCCCAAAACCGCCTGGAAAACCGCCAGATCAATTTGACCGACGAAGGCATTGCACGACTAGAAGCGGCGGTTAACAAGGCTGAAAAGCGCGGCGGGCAAGAGTCGCTTATCCTGATGGATGATATGGCGTTCATTGTCAACGTGAAAAACCGCATGGTGGTTACGGCAATGGATGCTACCAAGCGAGGGGAAGGCGTCTTTACGAATATTGATAGTGTCGTCCTTGCCGACACTTCGGCGAATACTGAAGGAGAAAAGAAGGGGACGTAGAACACAGGGACGTATGACAGGTCGTTTACAACCGTTGGCGCGCAGGAAAGAGTTGCCAGCCAATAGGGTTGAAACGGATAGAATAGGAAAAGAAAGGATTAGTATTTACTTCACGGGCTGGACCTCTTGGAGGAGGCTCGTGGAAAAGAACTTCAGGAGGTATACCATGTTACGCTCAATGCTTACAGCAATTGGTGCATTAAATCTGGAACAGTCGGCAATGGACGTGATTTCCAACAACATTGCAAACGTAAACACGCAAGGTTTCAAGGCGAGCCGGGCGAATTTCCAGGATCAGTTTTCACAAATTTTATCTTATGGCGCTTCACCGACGGCGACACGTGGCGGTATGGACCCCAGCCTGATTGGCTTGGGTGTGCGCCTGGGCAACGTTTCCCGCGAATTTTCGCAGGGTTCGTTGCTATCCACAGGGCGCAACCTGGACCTGGCGGTGCAGGGTGACGGTTTCTTCATTTACCAGGACCCTAACTCTGCCGGCAGCCAGTTTTATTCGCGAGATGGTTCGTTGGAGATGGACTCAACGGGCAACCTGGTGAATATCGCCTCTGGTTATTTGGTGCAGGGATGGACGGCGGACAACGCCGGTACGATTAACACCGGCGTAGCCATCAATAAGATCACCATTCCGTTGAACGCTACGAAAGCGCGCGCTACCTCGATTGCGAAAGTATCCGGCAATCTTGATTCGACGATGCCTGTGTTCGCTGCTCCCGCGACGGCGGATAACTCTTACGACTCTACAATTTCTATATATGACTCTCTGGGTGTGCTGCACAATCTGACCGTGCAGTTCACTAAATCTAGCGTTGTGGACCCGGCACCAGCTCCGCCGGCTGTGGCAGCCACGTGGGCGTGGAACGTCACTTCGGGCGGTACGGGCAGCGGCACGGTAACGTTTGACTCCAGCGGAAAATACATCAATAACACCATCGGAGCGGCAGTAACGGTACCAGGCAGCGAAGGCGCCGAGAACATTGTGCTGAGTACGAACACGGCGTTTGACCTTTCGAATTTGACGCAGATGGCGAGCGATAGCAACGTTTCGCTGGCGTATCAAAACGGTCTGGCGGCTGCGGGTGTGCAGAACTTTATTGTGGACGCTAACAACGGCGACATCTACGCGGTATATGGGAACGGCTTGCAGGACCGCTTTGGGCGAATTGCCCTGGCGACGTTCACCAACCCGGAAGGGCTGACGCAACTGGGCAAAAATATGTATTCGGTGAGCCTGAACTCTGGCGCGGGTGTGGTCGGCTGGCCTGGCAACGGCGGCAAGGGTACTCTAGCCGTAGGATATAACGAAGGCTCTAACGTGGATTTAGGCAACGAATTTACCAGCATGATTCTGGCGCAGCGCGGATTTCAAGCGGCGTCGCGGATGATCACCACTTCAGATGAAATGCTGCAAGAACTGGTGAATTTGAAACGGTAATTCTTTTCCAAATAGGTGAGGGATGCTATCGCCTGGCGGAGTTTCGGATTCCGCCAGGCGTTTGTTTACTTACTGGCGCGCAGCACCAGGCGGATGGGGGTGCCGGAGAACTGATAGTGGGCGCGAAACTGGTTTTCGAGATAGCGCAGGTAGGTAAAGTGGGCGAGCTTTGGGTCGTTGACGTAAATGAGGAAGGTGGGCGGGTCGCTGCGCACCTGGGTGCCGTAGTATATCTTCAACGGTCTGCCGCTGCCAGAAGGTGCGGGGTGTTGGTCTTGAGCTTCCTGGAGGATGCGGTTGATTTGTGAGGTGGAAAGACGCACCAGGCGTTCTTCCTGCACTTTTAACGCCAGGGGCAACACCTGTTCCACGCGCTGCCCGGTTTTGGCGGAGATAAACAAGACAGGCACGTAGTCCATGAATTTTAGGTCTTGACGGATGGAGTCGGTGTAGTGGTTCATGGTGTGGCTGTCTTTTGGGACGGCGTCCCATTTGTTTACAAGGATCACGGCGCTTTTCCAGTTCTCCTGAATGAAGCCGGCGATGTGCGCATCTTGCGCAGTTCCGCCGGTGGTGGCGTCCAGGACGAGCAGGGCGACGTCGCAGCGTTCGATGGCGTCAAAAGAGCGCAGAACGGAGTATTTTTCCACGCCGGGGAGGATCTTGCCGCGCCGACGGATTCCGGCGGTATCTATGAGCGTTATGGGGATGTCGTTGTAAAGCATGGGCGTATCTACGGCGTCGCGAGTTGTGCCGGCGATGGGGCTGACGATGGCACGCTCTTCGCCTAAGATGTGGTTGAGGAGGGTGGACTTCCCGCAGTTTGGGCGTCCAACGATGGCGATTTTTACGGCGTCTTCTTCTCCTATGGGGGAGGTGCGCGGGTTGAGGTCAAATTGTTGGAAGGTGGCTGCCAGTTCGTCCAACAGGTCACCCGTGCCCGTGCCGTGCAGGGCGGAGATGGGGAAAGGCTTACCCATACCCAGTTCGTAAAACTGGAGGGCAGCCGCGTCTTGATTGACACTGTCGCATTTGTTGACGGCGAGAAGGATGGGAGGATAGGGGGCAATCTGCCCGCTGGCGTCGCGGCGTTCTGACTGCAAGCGGCGTAAAATCTGCGCCACCTCTTCATCGGCGGGGACGACACCGCTGTGGGCGTCAGTGATGAAGACGATGGCGTTAGCTTCCAGTATGGCGGCTTCTGCCTGGGCGCGAATTTGTTCGATGAAATCTAGCGAGCCAACGGAAAGGGGCTGTTTGCCGGCGCTGCTGTGGGTGGGGTCAATGCCGCCAGTATCTACGACGTAGAAAGAACGACCTGCCCACTCCGCCTCGCAAAACAGGCGATCGCGGGTGGTGCCGGGTGTTTCGTCCACCACTGCCATGCGTTCCCCTGCCAGGCGGTTGAAGAAGGTGCTTTTCCCGACGTTGGGACGCCCAACCAGAGCGACAATTGGTTTCATTTTAAATCCTCCTTGGGATGTCTTATGGAGCTGGGGTAAGCGTGTGCGCCTCAGTTGGTGTGGACGTGCGGGTAAGAGATGTGGTGGGTGTGCGGGTTGGAGTGGCGGTGGCGGTTGGTGTCGCTGAAGGCGCAGGAGATTCCGCTCCTGTAGGAGTGGTGCTGGGTTTAGGTGGTGTGTCCGTTTGGACGAGAATCTTGACTTCTACGCTGGGTGGTGAGACGGAAAGGGTGCGCACGTTATCGGGGATGATATCCACGCGTGGGATGACTTGGTGAACGCCGATTTCCAGGTCGGTCAGGTCTAAGAGGGCGCGCACGTCTTTTTCTTCCATTGTGCTTAACACCGGTAATGGACCGGCTAGAAGCACGTCCACGGATTCTACGGAGATCTCGGCGCTCAATTGCGGGTCTAAGCCGATGATTTCCAAAGGCAGCTTGCGCGCCAGGCTGCTTTCGATGGCGGCGACGCTGACGCGCACGCGCACGGTCTGGTCACCCACCACTGAGACTCCTTCGGGGAGTTTTAAGTTCAAGCGGCTTTCAAGGTCTTTTTCGGTGTTTTCCAGGTCAAGCTCTTCGGTTTCCACGTAGCCCGGCATAACTTGCAAGACTTTGGGGTCTGGCGAGAAGAGCAGCACGCGCAGGGGAGAGACGAGGATGTTATCCAGACGATATTTTTCCCCCACCTGTCCTGTAGTTACGACGCGCACGACTTTGGTGGCGTAGCCGTTTAGCAAACGGATTGGCACTTGCAGGTGAATCGTTTTGGGGGAGATTTCGATGTTGTTCACCGGCATACCGGTTGAATCTAACGCCAGCAGGGTGAAGTCGTTTTCGATGGTTTCGTTTTGGGCGCTGAGGTTTACAACGGCGCGGATGGATTCCACCTGATTTACGGCGGTTTCAGAGCCGCGGATGGTGCCTTCGGAAAGGTCAGATTTTGGTTTTTGCGCTTCGTAGCCGGTGGCTGGTTTTCCAGAGACGTTGATCTGGATGGGGAAACTACGCTCCACCAAACGGTCTAAGATGATGGTGAATTCTTGCGGGTCGATG
The DNA here is from genome assembly GCA_964524425.1 of uncultured Anaerolineaceae bacterium. Lineage (GTDB taxonomy): Bacteria > Chloroflexota > Anaerolineae > Anaerolineales > DRKV01 > JBAXBF01. The sequence continues at coordinate 32,109 of CAZGDA010000008.1, forward strand.
CGCACCAGGCGGGCAGGTTGGATGCGGTAGGTTGCCTGGATGGGGACGTGGTAGGTGCCGCTGGACAGCCCGCTGATGTCAAAGCTTGCCTGCAGCAAGCTGGATTGCAGGTCAATCATTTTCAGGCGGGAAGTGGGGGCGTAGAGGGTTATGTTGACTTGCGCAGGGGGCGGGGTTGTAAACAACATATCGCTGCGTTTGCCAACGATGCTAACTGGAACGGAACGGAAGGTGCGTTCTACGTTTGGGTCTGATTCGGTGGTAGCTGAAATCCAGACAACCACAGCCAGAAGAAAGGCTAACAAGAGTGAGCGTAGATTCTTATAAATCCAGTTCAAGACTCTTAATGGCATATCATTTCCTCAGCCAGGTTTTTTCGGTGATGATGGGGAAAATCCAGCGGATGATACGTGAAAGACCACGGTACGTTTCATCTGGCAGGAAGAAAGCGCGCAAGATGTTTTCCAGACGGGCTGGATCGAGATTGCGGATGATGCGCCCTCCCTGGACGAGGGAAATGGAGCCGGTCTCTTCTGAGACGACGACTACGGTTGCGTCGCTGATTTCCGATATTCCCAATGCGGCGCGATGGCGCAAGCCCATCTGCCGCTCCGGGGTGCTGTTTAAGACGCCGCTGGCGGAGAGGGGTAGCACACAGGCAGCCGCAACGATGTGGCTGCCGCTGATGATGGCGGCGCCATCGTGTAAAGGTGTGTTGGGATAAAACACTTGCAATAATAATTCGGGGGTGATGGCGGCGTTCAGACGCACGCCGGTCTTGATGAATTCGTGTAAGTCGTCGGCGCGCTGGATGACGAGTAAAGCGCCGTGCTTGCGCAGGGAAAGACGTTGTACGGCGGTTATCAGAGAGTTGATGATTTGGGCGTTGAATGAATCGCCTTTGCGCTGCGCGGTGGTAACAAACTGACCGGCGCGTCCCAGGCGCTCTAGACCGCGACGGATTTCGGGAGAGAATACCACCGGAATGGCGAGTAATAAGGCGGGGAAGGTGGTGCGGATGAGCCAGGAAAAGGCAGGCAGCACCTGGAGGCTGGTTAGCAGACCGACAAGAACGATGAGGAGCAAGGCGCCGCGCAGTAATACGGCTGCCTGTGTATCGCGCAGGGTAACCAGGATGGCGAAAAAGATTGCCGTTACCAGGGCAATATCTAAGAGGCTCAACACATCTACGCGTTGAAAGATGAAGAGGATTTCATTGAGCCATCGGGAAAAAATCTCAAGCACAGAACACCTGACTTTGCCCCAAACGTTTAATCAACATGACCGTATCTTTAGAGACGGCTTCGTGGACGGCTTCTTCCCACGCCTGCACGTTAAGCAGCTCGATATCGGCGATCTCGTATCCCATTGCTTCCCAGCCCAACTGGCGCAGGGCGTAGCGTGGAGAGAGAAATAAGAATATTACCTCACATTGAAACGCCTGAGAAGCTTTTTCGGCTTCGTCGAGCAAGAGCCGTAAGGCGTCTTCCTGGATGACGTGCGGGGCAATACAAACGTCATCCACGCGCCCGACGAGGTTATCTACTGACCAACCAGCTACACCTATAATTGTATCATCGAAGCGGAGGGTGATAAAGGTTTTCTGGCTAAATTCCGCCATGATCTCTTGCCAGTTTGTGTGGGTTTTGCCGGGGTTGGTACGGTTGATGAATTGGGCGATTTCGTGCGCCTGGTCTGGGTTTGCGCGGCGGACGAACAGCCCGCGGCGCGGCGGGTGGTTCTCTTGCGCTTCGATTTGACGGGTGGTCGCGCCGGGGATGAATTGGTTCCAGGCTTTGATGACCTGTTGCCAGGTAGATTCAAAAGAGTCGTCGTTGTAAATGACCACGTCTGCGGCAGCCAGTTTGAGTTCCTGCGTCGGCTGAACGGCGATGCGCAGGCGGGCGTCGGCTTCTTTCATGCGGCGTTTGCGCAACAGGCGCGCCAATTGCGCTTCTGCGGAGGCGTGGGTGACCCAGATGCTATCACACAAGGTGTGCAGCTCTCCTTCCAGCAATTTTATGGCTTCGAGAACGATGACCGGTTGGGGGGCGTGTTTTACCAGGGAATCAATGGCTTGGCGAATGAAGGGGTGAACGATGCCTTCCAGTTGTTTCAGGGCGGCGGGGTCAGCAAAGACGATCTTTCCCAGCCTGGCGCGGTCTATTCTATTTTCGGAAGTGAGGATTGAAGCGCCAAAGGCTTGCAACACTCTTGGGTAGGCGGGGGAATCGGGTGCCAGGGCGCGGTGTCCAAGCGCATCGGCGTCGATCCCGTAAGCTCCCAAATGTTCCAACATTCTGCGCACCACGCTTTTCCCGGTGGCGATGTTGCCGGTCAATCCGATGACATATTTGTCTTTCCACTTCTTCATTCTAGAAGACGTCCTCGCGCAGATGGTAAACGAAATTCGACGCGGTTGCGCCAATTCCATTTTAGCCTTTTCTAATCAGAATGTCTAGCCTTAGAGTAGAAGAGCTTTCTCTTTCAGGCTTTGGGCGACGCGTTCGGCGGTGTGTCCATCCCAAAATTCCGGGCAGGGGCGGCGCTGCCCAGGGTTGCGCAGGGCAGCGGCGACTGCTTGCGGAAGTTCTGCTGTGCGCACCAGGCGGTTGCTGCCTTGCGAAATGGTAATGGGACGCTCGGTGGTTGTGCGCACGGTCAGGCAGGGAATGCCGAGGTAGGTTGTCTCTTCCTGGATGCCGCCGGAATCGGTGATGACCAGGTGAGCGCGCTGCACCAGGTGCATGAAAGGGATGTAGCTGAGCGGTTCAGTTAAAAAGATGGCGGGGGCTTTTTCCAGGGCGGGCAGTAAATTAAAGCGCTGCAAGCTGGCGTACGTGCGGGGGTGGACGGGAAAAACCAGCGCAAGGGAAGCAGACAGGTGCGTAAGTGCGGAAACAAGTTCGCCCAGCGCCTGGGGGTCATCTACGTTGACGGGGCGGTGCAAGGTAACTACGCCATATTGGGCGGGGAGGGAGAAGCCAAGCGGAAGAGGGGCGGCGGCGTTTTTGGAACGGAGCATTTCGTAGG
>CAZGDA010000008.1:35151-43048 GCA_964524425.1 uncultured Anaerolineaceae bacterium
AATCGATCGTGATGTTGCCCACGCGCACGATTTTTGCGGCGCTTACTCCCTCGCGGCGCAGGTTTTCGTCTGCGTCGGGAGAGGGCGTCCACAACAGGTCGCTGATGGCGTCGGTAACGATGCGGTTGATTTCTTCCGGCATGGTCAGGTCGCGCGAGCGCAGCCCGGCTTCCAGGTGCGCCACAGGCAGGCAGAGTTTTTTGGCGGTGATGCTGCAAGCCAGGGTGGAGTTCACGTCACCGACGACGATGACCCAGTCGGGGCGATTTTGCTGGCAAATTTGTTCGTAGGCGATCATCACGCCGCCGGTCTGTTGGGCGTGGCTGCCGCTGCCAACGCCGAGGTGAAAATCTGGCTCGGGCAGATTCAGGTCTTTCAGAAAGGTAGCCGACATGTTGGCGTCGTAATGTTGCCCGGTATGCACCAGGAGGGGGTGACACCAATCTGTACGGCGCAAGGCGTGATAGAGCGGGGCGACCTTCATGAAGTTCGGTCTGGCGGCGGCTATAAGATGTACTTGTAACATGCTTATTTTTTTCGGACGAGCAGGGCGACCCAATCTTCCACCTGGCGTTTTTCGTGGAGGACGAGGTCGTGGCGCGCCAGGGCGGGCAAGACGCCGCCTTTGAGCGCAGTGGGTCCGTCTAACTGGTCTTGCAGGATGCCGGAAAGCACCAGGCTGCCGCCGCGTTCCAGCAGGTTTGCCAATCCATTATCCAGGAGGTGAATGATGATAGGGGCGAGGATGTTTGCCATGACCAGGGGAGCGCGCTGGATGCTGAAATTTGCGGCAAGCACTTCTGCCAGCGAGCCTGTGCCGAGTTCCAGGGCGTCGGAAACGCCGTTGAGGGCAGCGTTTGCGCGGGCTACGGCTACTGCGTTCGGGTCTGTGTCTACGCCCAAGGCGTGGCGTGCGCCCAGTTTTAAAGCCGCGATGGAGAGGATGCCTGAACCGCTGCCCACGTCAATGACATCCACCGGCGCGGGAGAATCCAGATTTTGCGGCAGGATGTCTTCCAGGAACTCCAGGCAAAGCTGGGTTGTGGGGTGCGTACCCGTGCCGAACGCCATGCCTGGGTCAATCCGAACGGCTACACGACCGGGGGTGGAGTCATCCAGCCAGGCGGGGACGATCATCAAACGCCTGCCGATGGGGATGGGGCGATAGTTTTTTTGCCAGGCTTCCATCCAGTTGGTTTCCTGGATGAGCTGGTATTGCGGGGCGGGCAGGGGGCGGATAAAACCGAGATGCCACAGGGCTTCTTCCAGTTCGCGGCGCGTGTCTTCTAAGACGGAAGTATCATTGGCATAGGAAGTGGAGGCGGGCGTTTGCAGGGGAAGGTAAGCGTAGACGCGCAAGGGTCCGTTGATCACGCCGACCACGTCGGAAGCAAAGTCGCTAGCCGGGGGGAAATCAATGGCGGTGCTTTCGATGACCACCCCATTGGGGGCAAATCGGGAGAGCACTTCGGCGACGGCTTCCGCCATTTCGCCATCCACAGTGAGGGAGACTTCCAACCAGGACTGGGCGTTATCCACTGAGCAAGTCCTTCAGGCGATCAAAAAAGCCGCGCTCTTGCGGGTGCACTTCACTGCCGAGGCTTTGAGCAAGCTGTTCAAAGAGGGCGCGCTGTTCTGTGGTCATACGTTTGGGGATCTCTACATTTACAACGACCAATTGATCTCCGCGGGCGTCATCGCGCAGGTAGGGCACGCCTTTGCCGCGCATGGAAAGCACTTTTCCGGGTTGTGTGCCGGCGGGTATCTTTAGCGTCGCGGGACCGTCAACGGTAGGAATTTCAACGTCGGCGCCCAGGGCAGCCTGAGCGACGTTGATGTCTACGTCCAGGAGGATATCGTTGCCGCGGCGACGGAAGTATTGATGCGGGCTGACCTGGACGAGCAAGTAGAGGTTGCCGCGCGGACCACCATTTGTGCCTGGCTGTCCCTCGGCGTTGAGGCGGATCTGGTTGCCGGTATCCACTCCGGCGGGAATCTTGACCAGTTTCTTGATTGTCTTACGTTCCAAGCCGTGCCCGGCGCAAGATTTGCAAGGCGAGGTGATGATTTCCCCGGTGCCGCGACAACGCGGGCAGGCGGTTACCTGCACCATAGAACCAAGCAAGGTCTGGCGTACCTGGCGCACCTCACCCATGCCGTTACAGGTGGAGCAGCGGGTGGGTTTGGTGCCCGGTTCGGCGCCGCTGCCGTTGCAAGTGGCGCAGACTTCGTCGCGGGTGATGGTGATTTCTTTTTCCACGCCAAAGACGGCTTCTTCAAACGTGAGGTTGACCTGATATTGCAGGTCGGTGCCGCGGCGGGGGGCGTTGCGCTGTCTTGCGCTGGAGGCGCCGCTGAAGCCAAAAAATTGGCTGAAGATGTCGGCTAGGTCGGGAAAATCGGACCAGAATTCGAAGTCGCTGGGAACGCCGCCGGCGCTGCGCAAACCATCGAAGCCGAAACGGTCGTAAGCAGCCCGTTTCTGGTCATCGGATAGCACCGCGTAGGCTTCGTTGATTTCCTTGAATTTCTCTTCAGCCCCGGCTTCTTTATTTACGTCTGGATGGTATTGGCGCGCAAGTTTGCGGAAGGCTTGTTTGAGGTCTTCCTTCGAGGCATTGCGCGACACGCCCATGACTTCGTAATAATCACGCTGGCTCATGCTTCTTTGAACTCTCCGTCAACCACGTTATCGTCATCCGGTTTGTTGTCGTTGGAACTGGCTGCACTGCCGCTGGTGTTGGCTTCGCCGTGAGAGGATTGCGCGCCTGGTTGGCTGCCAGCCTGTTGATATGCTGCTGCTCCCATTTTGGAGACCTCGTCCAGCAGAGTTTGGGTAGCCTGTTGGATGGCTTGCGTATCTTCTTTGGTCAGCGCCTGGCGCAGGTCGGCAGTACGCTGGCGCACGTTTGTTTTTATGTCCTCGGGGAGTTTATCACCCAGTTCGTTGAGGGCTTTTTCAGCGGTGTAGATGGCATTGTCAGCGTTGTTGCGCGCTTCGACAGTCTCTTTACGCTGTTTGTCTTCGTTGGCGAATTTTTCGGCTTCGTTGCGCATCTTTTCTACTTCGTCGTCCGTCAAACCAGACGAGGCGGTGATGACGATGTGCTGGCTGCGCTGGGTGGCTTGATCTTGGGCGGTAACCTTGAGGATGCCGTTGGCGTCAATGTCGAAGGTTACTTCGATTTTTGGCATACCGCGCGGGGCGGGAGGAATGCCATCCAGGATAAATTTTCCCAAGGATTTGTTGTCGCGCGCCATGGTGCGCTCACCCTGCAAGACGTTGATCTCGACCTGGGGCTGGTTGTCGCTGGCGGTGGAGAATAGTTGGGATTTGCGGGTGGGGATGGTGGTGTTGCGTTCAATGATGGGCGTGGCGACCCCCCCAAGGGTTTCGATGGAAAGAGTCAAGGGGGTTACGTCGAGAAGGAGGATGTCTTTCACTTCGCCGCCCAAAACGCCAGCCTGAATGGCGGCGCCAACGGCGACGACTTCGTCTGGATTGACGCCCTTGTGCGGGTCTTTGTTGAAGAGACGGCGCACGGCTTGCTGGACGGCAGGCATACGCGTCATGCCACCCACGAGGACGATCTCGTCTATTTTGTCTGTTTCCAAACTGGCGTCTTTGAGAGCCTGTTCAACGGGGCGCAGGGAACGCTCGACCAGGTCGAGAGTCAGTTGTTCCAGCTTGGAACGCGACAGGGTCATGTTCAGGTGTTTGGGTCCGCTGGCGTCGGCAGTAACGTAGGGCAGGTTGATTTCGGTCTGCACCAGGGAAGACAGTTCGATTTTGGCTTTTTCGGAGGCTTCTTTTAAGCGCTGTAAAGCCTGGCGGTCATTGCGCAGGTCAATGCCTTGCTGACGTTGGAATTCATCCGCCAGGTAGTCAATCAGGCGGATGTCGAAATCATCGCCGCCCAAGAAGGTATCTCCGCTGGTGGAGCGCACTTGAAAGACGCCGTCGCCGACATCGAGGATGGAGATGTCGAAGGTGCCGCCGCCCAGGTCGTAAACGGCGATATTCTCGTTGGATTTGCGGTCTAAACCGTAGGCAAGGGAGGAGGCAGTTGGCTCGTTGATGATGCGCAGCACCTCCACCCCGGCAATTTTACCGGCGTCTTTGGGGGCGTTGCGCTGGGCATCGTTGAAATAGGCCGGGACGGTGATGACAGCCTGGGTTACCGGTTCTCCTAAGTAAGCTTCGGCGTCGGCTTTGAGTTTTGCCAGGATCATGGCGGAGATTTCGGGAGGGGAGTATTCCCTGCCGCCGAGGATGACGCGTACGTCTCCATTGGGAGCTTCGGTAACTTTGTAGGGAACGCGGTTGAGGGTGCGCTGCACTTCGGGGTCTTTGTATTTGCGTCCCATGAAACGCTTTATAGAAAAGATGGTGTTTTCGGGGTTGACCACCGCCTGGTTGCGGGCGGCGCGCCCGACGATGCGCTCTCCGTGGGCGTTGATGGCGACAACGGATGGGACGGTGCGTTCGCCTTCGGCAGAGGAGATTACGGTCGGTTCGCCGCCTTCCATGACTGCCATGACGGAGTTGGTTGTGCCTAAATCTATGCCAAGTATTTTACCCATGTTGTTCCTCCGGTTTTTTTAGGCTGCCACACGCACCAGGGCGGGACGCAGCACTTTTTCACCAATTTTGTAGCCTTTTTGCAGGACTTCGACGATGTGCCCGCTGGCATATTCATCACTGGGTGCCTGGGCGATGGCTTCGTGCAGGTTGGGATCAAACACTTCCCCGGCGACACCGAACGGGGCTACGCCGTCGGCTTCGAGGGCGGCGAGCATTTTTTGGTAGATCAACTCGACGCCGCCCACCCAGGCAACTCCGTTTAAGGAATCGGGGATGTTCTTGAGGGCGCGCTCCAAATCGTCCACGACGGGGAGGTAGCGCTTTACGGCGCTGCCTACGGCGTCCTGACGCCATTGTTCACGGTCGCGCTCGATGCGTTTGCGATAATTGGTAAATTCCGCCTGGGCATATAACCAGCCCTCGCGGTTTTTTAGGGCTTCTGCCTGCGCTTTTTTAAGTTCCTCAAAGAGGTTTAGCGGGGCTTCTTCGTCTGTTTGTGTTTGGGAAGAGGGTTGCGCGCTGGCGCCAGATTCTTCCGGGGGTTGGGCGGGTGCATTTCCCGCGGGGACGGAGTTGGAGGCAGCGCCTTCCGATTCTGCTGCTGCTTCGTAAGCCGCATCGGCGGCTGCTTGGGGATTCTGGAATCCGCTTTTTTTCTTCGTGGTCATTTGTGTTGGCACTCCTATTCAACAAACATATTTGTAACTAAATTGCTGAGAACACCGGCGACAAAACGTACTGTTGAGATGGTTTGTCCGTAAGGCATACGTGTGGGTCCCAACACGCCCAGAATGCCGGTGATGACGTCTGGTGCTCCGTAGCGCGCCAGGACGATGGAACATTCGCGTAGTTCTTCCCAGGCGCCTTCCCCGCCGATGAGCACCTGAACGCCGCCGACTTTTGTGGAGGTGATGGTGCGGGCGAGCAGGTCTTCCAGGATGGGACGTTCTTCCAGGATGCGCAGGGCGCGCCGGGCGGCTTCGCTGACGGCGAATTCCGGCTCGGAGAGGATGTTGGTCAATCCGTCGCGGTAGATTTCACCGGCGAGGGATGTGCTGGAGCGGTGCATTTCTTCAACGGTGAGCTTAAGAATGTCGCGCTCCAGGGCGTCGAAATCCCCCGGGAGCGTTTTGACTGCATTGGCGCTGTGTTCTGCACACAGAATGTTGATGCGGTCAGCCGTGGCGTTGAGCTGCTCCTGGGTTACCGGCTCTGCCAGGAAAAGCATTTGCTGATGCACTTCTCCCCCTAAGAGAACCAGAACCATCAGGACCTGGCGCCCGCTGGTGCTGATGAGGCTGAGGTGTTTGAAAAGCACCTGATGTGGGCGCGGCACGGTTACCAGAGAGGCGGCTTGAGATTGGTGCGCCAGCACCGAAGCCGCCAGACGCATCCACGACTCAATATCGCCCTTGGTCTGGTAGAACTGGTGTGAGATCATACGCTGGGTGGAGAGAGGTAAATCGGTGTGCACCATTAATTGGCGCACAAAGTAGCGGTAGCCTTGCTCGGTGGGCAGGCGTCCGGCGGAAGTGTGCGGTTGTTTCAGGTAACCCTGTTGGGTAAGCACGACCATTTCGTTACGCACTGTGGCGGAACTGACGTCCATTTTGTGCTTAATTAACAGATGTTGTGAAGAAACAGGTTGAGCGGTTTCGATGTAATCGCGCACTACCAGGGCTAAAATTCTGTTCTGGCGTTCGGTCAGCGTTTCCATAGTTCTACGTATACTGATATATTTTAGCAGTCTCGATGTTAGTCTGCTAACACGTATTAAATGATACCATGTCCATTGAACAGCGTCAAGCGAGATGAACGCAGGGCGGGTTTTTCTTATAATAAATTAACGTGGATTACGAGCGGGTGTTTTTGGGGGTTGGTGTTTGTTCGTCAAGTGGATTTTCGACACGATGTGGAGACAGTCGGGTTATAATATAAAGGAAAATGGTCGAAAAAAGGCACGATGTTGGGTATAATACAGTGCGAGGAGTTTACCATGTTTGATGTCATTGCTTTTGATGCTGATGATACCCTGTGGCATAATGAATCGTTTTACCATGCTGCTCAGGCTGAATTTGTTCAACTGGTTTGTAAAGGGCGGAACGCCGAACACGTTAAGCAGAAGTTGTTCCAAACCGAGATGTGCAATCTGGAATCGTATGGGTATGGAATCAAGAGTTTCACGCTCTCGATGGTGGAAGCTGCTCTTGAATTGACCGGCGGCAGGATACAGGGCAAGAAGATACAAAAGATCTTGGATATTGGCAAAAAGATGCTTAAAGCAGAAGTGCAGTTGCTTGACTATGCGGAGGAGACGGTTGCCAATTTATCGCAACGGTATCCCTTGATGATTATTACCAAGGGAGATCTGTTTGACCAGGAGAGCAAGGTGGCGCGCTCCGGGTTGGCGGGTTATTTTAAGTATGTAGAAATTTTGTGTGAGAAGACGATGGACAGTTACGCTGCCATTCTGGCGAAGCACAAGATTGAACCAGGGCGTTTTGCGATGGTGGGAAATTCTTTAAAATCGGATATCCTGCCGGTGATTGACCTGGGAGGATGGGCTTTTTACGTTCCCCATTATCTGACCTGGGCGCACGAAGTTATGCCTATGCCAGAAAAAACGCACGAGAGGTTTTACGAGGTTGCCCATCTTGGTTTGTTGCCGGATATTTTTACGGAGTTAAACGCGCCGACGCAGGAATAACCCAGGAGAGCCTCTTTTATATTTTTCTCTTACAAATTGTATCCCTTTTCTTTAACAATTCTCTGGCATAGTTAAGGGAGAAAAAATGGAGGTGTTAGGATGACGTTTGACGAACCAATTAACGTCAGTGATGCGGCTTTCGAGCGGGCGGTGATGCAGGCGAACCTGCCGGTGGTGGTAGATTTTTGGGCGCCGTGGTGCGGTCCGTGTAAAATGGTGGAGCCAGTTCTGAAGAAGCTGGCGCGCGAATACGCGGGTAAGGTGTTGGTGGCTAAGGTGAACACGGAAGATTACCCCCAGTTGGCACAGAAATATAGCATTATGGGTGTGCCGACGACGCTGTTTATCGTCAATGGCAAAGAGGTGGGGCGCGAGTCCGGCGCCTTGCCGGAGGCGGCGTATCGCTATAAGATTGAGCAGATGCTGGGGGGGAGAAGGGGATGATATTCTTTGATGAAATTTTTAAAGTCAGCATGGACAAAACGTTGGGGGTGTGGTATACTACTTGGCGCAAGGCAACTTGACGTGACCCCAAACGCAATGAAAGAGGGGGCCTGTAGCGCAGTTGGGAGCGCGCTTCAATCGCACTGAAGAGGTCGGGGGTT
>CAZGDA010000009.1:0-42252 GCA_964524425.1 uncultured Anaerolineaceae bacterium
TCGTCTCTGGCAGGCGCGCCGAAGCCAGCAGGGTTTAGCTGGTCCAGACACCAACCGCGATGGCACAGATAAACAAGAGGGCGCAAACGAGCCTGGCAGCTTTCGTTTCGCCAGGCTGGTCGTTCAAAGGATAGGTATAGGCAAAGTAAATCAGACAAATGAAACAGATTACACGAACTGGCAAAATAACTGCCACCAGGACGTAACCATAAAACAAGCTCAAGGCACCGGTAAAGTTAAACAGGCTTGCCACCAATTGGCTGGCAAACAAGCCAAAAATTGCCCAATCGTATTTTGTTTTGTTTTTCGTTTTTCCAAAATACAGCACGATAATCAAAGCGACAATCGTATACGCCAGGCGCGTGATTGCGGTGTAGTTCAGGTAAAAAGAAATTGGCGGCATAATCCCTACGGTAAACAATATAAATGTTTTTAGTTGGCGATAGAACACCCGTAGAGCGGGTTTTCAAAAAAAAAGCCCGAAAGGAACTTGTACCAGCCAATCTTTTTTTGACTGGCATCCTTTGGGCTAAAGAGTGCCGAAGGTGGGAATCGAACCCACACTCCCGAGGGAACACGATTTTGAGTCGTGCGCGTCTGCCAATTCCGCCACTCCGGCGTTATGAAATCAAGTATAATCAATTATATTCAATAGGTCAAGGTATAAAGGTTAAATGGCGCTTTACGTGCTATGGAAAAATACCTTGCAAGGAGATGGTATGCAGCTTGGTGTTATTGGATTGCCGCAGTGTGGAAAGACGACTTTGTTCAATGCCCTTACGCGCGGAGACCAGCCGATCAGTATGAGCGGCGGGCGGTTCGACGTTCACGTGGCGGTGGTGGATGTCCCCGATGAGCGGATAGACTGCCTCTCTGCTATGTTCAAACCGCAGCGCACTATCTACGCCAAAACCACCTACGCCGACATCGCTGGTGTGGAAGGCGGTGGAGAGAAAGGTGAATCTGCCAAGGGATTTTCTGGTCCGCTGTTGAACAAACTGGCTCAAATGGACGGTTTCATCCATGTGGTGCGCTGCTTTGAGGATGCCAACACGCCCCACCAGTTGGGCAGTGTGAACCCGCAGCGCGATCTGGATATCGTGGACTCCGAGTTTGTGCTTAACGATTTGAACATGGTTGAGCGCAGACTATCGAAAATGAAGGAGGAATTTGGCAAACAGGGCGGGCGCGAAAAGGACAAATTGGGACACGAGATGCCTCTGTTTGAGCGCCTTTATGCGGCGCTTAGTGAAGAAAAACCCCTGCGCACGATTGAAATTTCCGCAGATGAACACAAAATCATCTCCAGCTTTGGCTTTCTAACGCTCAAACCTGTGTTGGTTGTGCTGAACCTGGGAGAGGGGCAGCAACAACCGGACATCCGCCTCGCTCATGCGCAGTCCGCCAGCCTGACTGGCTTGCAAGGCAAGCTGGAGATGGAACTTGCCCAGATGCCCCCCGATGAAGCCAGCCTGTTTATGCAAGAGTACGGTATCGAGGAATTATCTCTTTCGCGCGTCATCCGCCTTTCTTACGACTTGCTCAGTCTGCAATCCTTCTTCACCGTTGGGGAGGACGAGGTGCGCGCCTGGACGATCAGGCGCGGCGCCAGCGCTTTCGACGCTGCCGGCGCCATCCACACCGATTTACAGAAGGGTTTCATCCGCGCTGAAGTTGTCTCCTATCAGGATTTGACCACGCTGGGTGGGATGGCAGAGGCGCGCGCTCAGGGAAAGTTGCGCCTGGAAGGCAGGCAGTACGTTGTGCAGGATGGGGACATCGTCCACATCCGCTTTAACTTATAACTTGTAAAAGTGGTGGGGGGTAGGAGGAGTACGTTATGTTGTGGACGTACAGGATTTGATCAACGCTCAACTCCGCGCCGCGGTATAGAAACCCTCGTGCGGGAATTAGGACCAGCAGGAATGATTCGATTCATCCGATAATATGATACCGGCATAGGTAATCATCCAGACGAAAGACGTACATGGCTAACTGAAGTAGGTTTACAGACTCTGGGGAAAATCGTCCAACAAAATCCCCCTGAGAAAAGTAAACAACCATTCAGGCATGTAGGTTCATTAAAATAAATACAATTCATTTTCGCTTATCTTTTTCCTTCCTTTTTCATTTTATCACACGCTCGGAAATTTATTTTGGGGATGAAAAAACGGGCGGATTGACCGCCCATTTTAAGTAGCCTGGTAGACTGATAAGGATAATTTACTGCACCAGCGGCATATCCGGTGTGCATCTCCCCGCCATCAAATCCCATTCTTCACACACTTTGCCGCTGGGAAAAACGCACAATCCAATTTCCCCGCCGCAACTCGGAATGTTCAGCGACGCCCACTGACCGCCTACGTCCTCGCAATTCTGTGAAGCCGGGTTGTTCATGCCGGCGCGTATACCTGTACGTATTTTCATTTGGTTCATGTTTTTTCCTTCCTTGTGTTTGCCTGGTTAGGTTACCTGTCTACTCATATTCTATCACAGCGGACTTCGCTTTTCTACCGTAAATTTACGGTATTCTGGGGCGGATGTAGCTGCACCTTCGCATAAACCATGCAGAGCTACTGCCTAGGCGAACACTTCATCTTGGATCTCGGGTGTGTATTCGGCGACGATCTCAGGTGTGAGGGCATTTGCCTGGCAAAGCGCGGCGAAGAAGTTCACGCTGCGGCGTTTGCGGCGCGCCTGGGTTTCCACGTCCAGTTCCCACAAGCCAAAGCGTTGCGTCCAGCCGCGCTCCCATTCAAAGTTATCCACCAGCGACCAGTGGAAGTAGCCCTTGATCGGCAGCCCAGCGTTGAGGGCGCGCCCTACCTGCTGGATGTGACGCACGAGATAGCGCGGGCGCATCTTGTCTTCGGCGTCCTCCACGCCGTTCTCGGTGATGTAGATGGGCAACCCGAACCCCGCGCACCATTGCATGGCGTTGTAAAACCCTTCCGGCTGGGAGGCGATGTAATCTGTGCCGCTCAGTTCCACCCCGGGGGCGTAGTAACGCCGCGCAAATAATTCGCCGGCTTTGGAAAGGTCAAAGGAAACCAAGTCGCGCGTGTAATAATTCAAACCGATGTAATCTTGCGTTCCAGCGGCTTCCGGTATGCTGGATTGGAATACGATGAAGCGAAACACACCGTCGCGCAGCGCACACGCAAACGATTCGTTGAAAGTTTGCGATTGCATACGTGCAGCCCACCTATCCAAGGCGGAAGCAGGGTTGGCAGGGTAAAAATCGCGCCAATGCAGGGCAAACCCCACCTGCGCCTCCGGTTGCAGGGCGTGAATGGCTTTGTAGGCGTAGGCGTGGGCGCGCACCATGTTCACCATCGCCCGGTAAGCGCTGGCGATGCCTTTCTTGCCGGGTGGAAAATCGCCAAACACGTAAGCCGAAATCGCATCTACGTTCGGCTCGTTGATCGTACACCACAAATTCACGTGCTCTTTGAGAACGGGGACGACTTTTTCTGTGTATTTACGGAACAAATCGCACACCGCCGGGTTCTCCCAGCCGCCCATTTCCGCCAGCCAAAGCGGATCGCTGAAATGGTGCAGGGTAACCAGGGGTGTCATGCCGCGCTGGCGTAAACCGCGCAGCATCTGCACGTAAACGTCCAGAGCGGCTGCGTCCCATTGATCTGGCTTGGGCTGGATGCGGCTCCATTCTAAGGAAAAGCGGTGCGCATTCTGTCCACCTTCTTTGGCGCGGTCAAAATCTTCCTGCCAGCGCCCGCCCCACCAATCGCACGCCAGACCAGATTTATGCCCAAACTTGATGCGTCCAGGCTCGTTTTCCCACGCCCACCAGTTGTTATTCGTGTTGCCACCTTCCACCTGGTGTGAGGAGGTGGCTGACCCCCACAAGAAATCTTCTGGAAATTGAAATTTGTTTTGAGACACCGTAAACGCTCCTCTATGGATTTTACGAAGATTATATTATAATTTAACGGATTTTACAAAATGTTTTCCATACAATATAAAAGAGCAGCCAAGACCCTGGTGCGGGATAGGGAGGGTATTAACCTCCCTGGGATCTAAATTTGGGGACAGAATCCTGTGGCGCGGCAATTGTCTGCTCTTCGTATGATAAAGGAGTGAATACGAATTATGTCTAACTATGATGTTGTCGTCATCGGTGCAGGACCCGGCGGTTACGTGGCTGCCATCCGCGCCTCTCAACTCGGCTTAAAAACGGCTATCGTGGATAAGCAATGGCTGGGTGGAGTTTGCTTGAACGTGGGTTGTATTCCCACGAAATCTTTATTGCGTAACGCTGAAATCGCCCACACCTTGCGTGAGAAGGGCAAAGATTTCGGCTTTTCTTTTGACAACCTGAAACTGGATTACGGCGCAGCCTTCAGCCGCAGCCGCCAGGTTTCTAAACGCCTTACCCAGGGCGTGAGTTTCTTGATGCGCAAGAACAACGTTGACGTGTTCATGGGCACTGCCAGACTGACTGCCCGGGATACAGTTGCCGTTACAGATGCAGAGGGCAAGGTCAACGAACTGAAAGCAAAAAACGTCGTCATTGCCACCGGGGCGCACACGGCGGTTATCCCTGGCATAAACGTAGATGGACAACACGTCCTCACGTATCTGGAGGCTATTCTGCAAGACAGGCTGCCCAAATCGGCTGTGATTATTGGCGCCGGCGCGATTGGCGTGGAGTTTGCCACTATTTGGAATTCTTATGGCGTTCCAGTAACTGTGGTTGAGATGTTGCCGCGCATCGTCCCATTGGAGGATGAAGAAGTGAGTGCGGAACTTGCCAAGGCGTTCCAGAAACGCGGTGTAAAACTGATGACAGAAACGCGCCTGGAAGGGATTGAAAACACTCCCGCAGGTGTGCTCGTCAAAGTCTCGAATAAAGACGGGCAGCAAACCCTAGAGGCGGAACAAGCCCTGGTAGCCATCGGTTTCAAACCGAACAGCCGTGATTTGGGGCTGGAAGCGTTAGGTGTTTCCATATCCGAGCGCGGTTTCATCCAAATTGACGAAGGCATGGCAACCAACGTGCCCGGTATTTGGGCGATTGGGGATGTAACTGGTAAATTGATGCTGGCGCACGTTGCCTCTGCCCAGGCGATGGTGTGCGCTGAAAACATCGCCGGTGTAGAAACTGTCAAATTGAACTACGAAATGATGCCGCACGCCACCTACTCACAACCCCAGGTTGCTTCGTTTGGCTTGACGGAAGCACAAGCGAAAGGGCGTGGTTATCAGGTCGCGGTTGGACGTTTCCCTTTCCAGGCAAACGGAAAAGCTCTGGGGTTTGGGGAATCTGTTGGCTGGGCAAAGATCATTGCCGAGGCGCAATATGGCGAGATATTGGGCGCTCATCTCATCGGACCTGAAGTAACCGAGCTGCTGCCAGAACTCACGATTGCACAAAGGATGGAATTGACCGCCGAGGAAATTGCTCGCAACGTCCACGCACACCCAACCCTCAGTGAAGTTCTCATGGAGGCGGCGCACGCAGTAGGAGGGCATGCCGTTCACATATAAAGTCTTCTGGTGTGAGCACACTTTCGGCATGACTCTTGCACTTAACTTACGCGGACTATAGTGCATACCAGGCTTTACCACCTGGACACACGAATTAAGGAGGATAATCATGTACCACAAATTAGGTTATCTCGGATGGAAAGCCATCGTTTTGGTGATGCTGGCGAGTTTAATGCTGGCAGGTTGCGATCTCTCCGCGGCACCAAAACCGACGCCCATCCCACAGGAGCCCCTGTCTTCGCAAGGTGAATCTCCCAGCGAAGCGGACCTCTACGCGACTGCCATTGCAAGTCTAGGTGGTCAACTGACCCAAACCGCGATCGTTGCCGAAAGTGAACAGCCCATGCACGAAGAGACGATCGAGCCGATGCCTGATGAGCATCCTTCGGAGGAACATCCCGTTGAGCCACATGGCACGCCTCAACCTGGTGAACATCCCGCTTTAGAAATGCCGACCGCGGGCTACATGCCATCCATGCCCATGTATGGGGTAACACCTACGCCGGGAGGGTATCAAGGCGCTGGCGGCTACGAGTCTAACTACAATCCTAACCTTGACCCCAATTACAACGCTAACAGCCCCTACGGCAATCCATCATACGGTAACTCACCTTACACGAATCCTTATTACTATCCAACAACCAGCCCTTACTACAATCCTTATTACTATCCGACAACCAGCCCGTACTACAATCCCTACTACAACCCAACCTATCCATACCCACAGGGCGGTGGTTCGATAACGTACGTGGTTCAGCCGGGGGATTGGTTGTATAACATCGCACGAAAGTTTGGTGTGACGCCGGATGCAATCATCGCCGCCAACCCAGGACTTACCCCCAACAACATCTACCCCGGACAGGTGTTGGTTATCCCTTCGCCTGCCTATCCAGCCGGACAACAGGGACAGTTGCAGTGGTATCCGCGTTACGTTTCCACTTCCGTTTGGTATCCTGAGTATTACTGGAGCTATGGATATAACCCCAACTGGTACCCGGAGTGGTACAACACTTACGGGACGCCGGTGGCTTCTTACTCATGGCTTCCTTCCGATTACGCCAAGTACGGTCCTGACCAGTGGGGTACGATCCCACAGTACGCGATTTGTTCCACAGGTCGTTCGCAATCGCCGATTAACATTGACTTGAACAAATTAACCCCCGGAGGACCACGGAACATTAGATTTCATTATCGCTCTGGAGACGTGCGCCTGGTGAGTAACGATTACACATTCCAGATTGATGTACCTTCCGGGAGTTTTATGGAAATGGACGGCGTGGCTTACGAATTGATGAACATTACGTTCCACATGCCTTCCGAACATACCATCAACGGAAAGCCGTACTACATGGAAATTCAACTCGTTCATTACAATGCCAATACGGGCAAATGGGCGATTGCCAGCGTGTTCGTCAACGAAGGTGCGCAGGATAATTCTTACCTGGCGCCCGTCTGGTTCAATATGCCCGAACCGCCCTACAACTGGAAGGAAGTCAAAGGGTTTGATCCCACCTTCTTTGTTCCTCCAGACCCGAAGATGTACGCCTACACAGGCTCTATTACCACTCCTCCCTGCACAGAGGGCATCAACTGGGTGGTGTTTGCGGCGCCGCTTCAGCTTAGCCGCAGCCAGATCGAACGTTATCGCTCCATGTTCCCATACAATGCTCGTCCGGTGCAAGATTTGAACGATCGCACAGTGTATGCAGTCCAGTAGTGTAGTCCGTATTAAGCCTGGTAAATAGACACTTACAGGGCAAGCCAGAGGCGAGAAGCCGGGCTTGCCCTGTTTTGGTTTGAATAAACTTTCCGATGGCAAAACCGAGCTTCTCTCCTTACCTTCCCGCCCTTCTTCAGGCGCATCAATACCAGGGGCACAGCAATGATTGCGGACCTTTTAGCGCGGCGATTGTCATTAACGCCCTGACAGGCGCTGGTGTAATGGGCAAAGAGTTAGCCCGGCGCATGAACACCCCTGTGTGGAGGTTACCGCTGCCGATTCTGCGACGCGTGCCTGGTTGGGCAACTTTTCCCTGGGGTGTGGTGGACGTATTGCGCGAATATCATCTATCTGCTGCGTGGCAGGCGTTTGCGGTAGAGGATACTCTGCGCGATGGGTTGAAACACGGGCAGGTTTTATTGCCCATCTTGGGCACCTGGAAGCCTTTGTGGGCGCACATTCTCATACTGGCGGCGTACCAAGACCGCCTGGGCTGGGGATTTGTAAACCCGGCGCACGAACGCAAAGAACTCACCTGGTTGTCGCAAACAGCCTTTTCCACACGCTGGAACACTTTTGGCAGGCTGCTGATCTGCGTGCAGTTAAATCTACAACGCCCGCCAAGTTAGGCGGGCGGGTGTTGTTTATTCTACTGTTTCAACCTTTTCTTCAGTTGCTTTCCTATCTGGCTCTTGTTTCTTGTTCCTGCCGTTAGCGGAAATTTTGGATTTGGAAGAAGAAGCCAACGCTGCATCCAGCACTTCGTCTACGGTATCAACAAAAATAAATTGCAGGGCTTCCACCACTTCGTCGGGCAAATCTTCCAGGTCTGCTTCGTTGCGCTTGGGCAGCACGATCGTTTTCAAGCCCATGCGGTGTGCAGCCAACACTTTTTCTTTGATGCCGCCGACCGGCAAGACCTGTCCGCGCAAGGTGATCTCTCCGGTCATGCCCACGTCTTCTTTGACGGGTCTGCCGGAAATGAGCGACACCAAGGCGGTGGCAATGGTAACCCCCGCCGAAGGTCCGTCTTTAGGGGTTGCCCCGGCTGGTATGTGGAGATGAAAATCTGACTTCTCAAAGAAATTAGTATCCAAGCCCAGGGGTTCGGCGCGTGAACGCACGTATGCCAGAGCTGTGCGAGCTGATTCTTGCATGACGTTGCCCAGGGAACCGGTAAGTTGAAAATCTTTGCTGCCGGGCATACGCGTTGCTTCAATAAAAAGCACGTCGCCGCCAACGGGCGTCCACGCCAAACCGGTAGCCACACCGGGAATGGAAGTGCGCGTGGCAATTTCTTCCGTGCCAAAATGGCGCGGTCGTCCGAGGAATTCGCGTACTTTTTTAGCGTTAACCGTGATTGTTTTAAGATTTCCTTGGGCGATTTGGGTAACTACTTTGCGGCACACAGCTCCAATTTCACGTTCCAGGCTGCGCACGCCAGCTTCGCGGGTGTACGAACGGATTATGCTGCGCAGGGCGTCATCTGCAAAGCGGATCTCCTTGGCGCGCAGGGCGTTTTCTCGAATCTCACGCGGGATGAGATAGCCGCGTGCAATGGCTACTTTCTCGCTCTCTGTATAGCCAGAGAGATTGATGATCTCCATGCGATCTTGTAAGGGTCCAGGGATGGTTTCGAGCGTGTTGGCGGTGGCGATGAACATCACCTGGGAAAGATCAAAAGATACTTCAATGTAATGATCGCGAAACTCGGCGTTTTGTTCCGGGTCAAGCACTTCTAGCAGGGCGGAAGCCGGATCGCCATGGTAATCAAACACCAATTTATCTATCTCGTCCAACATGAATACTGGGTTGCGCGATTCCAGGCGACGAAGGGATTGCAGAATACGCCCTGGCATTGCACCGATGTAGGTGCGCCGGTGTCCGCGGATCTCCGCTTCGTCGCGCACACCACCCAGGGAAATGCGTACAAATTCGCGTCCCATTGCCCTGGCGATTGAGCGTCCCAGAGACGTTTTCCCCACGCCGGGAGGTCCTATGAAACACAAGATCACGCCTTCACGAATGCGGCGGATTTTATCGCGCACGCGCGTGCGTTCCAGTTCTTTGTGGCGTTCCTGGCGCATCTTGCGCACGGAAAGGTATTCTAAAATGCGGTCTTTCACGTCGTCCAAACCGTAATGATCCTCATCCAACACGGTACGTGCGTGTTCAATGTCGAGGTTATCGGTAGTGGTTACAGCCCAGGGCAGAGAGACCAGCCAGTCTAAATAGGTGCGGATGACGCCGTACTCAGCCGATGCGCTAGGGAGTTTTGCCATGCGTTCCAGTTCACGCGTCGCCTGTTTTTCTGCTTCCTCAGGCATTTTAGCCGCCTGGATCTTCTGGCGAAATTCATCTACTTCCGCAGATTGTTCGTCTTCTTCGCCCAGTTCGCGCTGGATTGCCTTAATCTGTTCGCGCAGGAAATAATCTCGCTGCACTTTTTCAATTTCGGAACGCGCTTCATTTTGGATTTTCTGCCCAATTTCAAGCATCTCCGTCTCGCGCGTCAGGATAGCGATCAATTTGCGCAATTTCTCTGTGGTTGTCTCCATCTCCAATATTGCCTGGGCGCTGTCCAGCTCCATGCGCTGGAAATTGGCGATGGTGTAAACGGTTTGCAAGGGGTCTTCCAAGCCCATGATGGAGGAGACGAGTTCACGCGGGATGGAGGGGATCATTTCGGCGATGTGTCCGAACTGGTCTCGGGCGTTACGCGCCAGCGCTTCCACTTCCAGTCCCTCTTCGTGAGTTTCTGGAATCAATTCTATCTTGGCTCTCAGGTAAGGCTCTAGCTGGACGTATTCGGTGATGCGAAAGCGCGCCAACCCTTGCACCAGAAGGCGAATTGTGCCATCGGGGGCGCGAAACAGGCGATGAACGATGGACACTGTGCCGACCGAAAACAGGTCTTTGGGTTCGGGAACTTCGGATTCGGGGTCGCGCGAAGCCACCAGACCGATAATGCGCTGCTCGTCCCCTTCCACAACGTCATCCACCAGGCGAATTGAGCGCGGCTGTCCTATCGTAAGAGGGACAACTGTCTCGGGGTAAATCACCAAACCGCGCAACGGCAGAATGGGGATTTCCGAAGGAATCTTGCGTTCTTCACTTTCTTGGTCTGCCTGGCTTTCTTCTGTAGATTTGGACTTGTTTCCAATTATGATGGATATTTCCTCGCTGTCGTTAGAGTTGATGTTCATCTCCTCTGTCGAGAAGAATTGTAGCAGGGTTTCCCAATCAAGTGATGTCGGTCGTTTAAGCGGCATGGCGTTACTCATATTCCGTCTGTTATTTTCTGTTTTTGTCATGATAAAGGCATTATATCACAACAACATTTAATTTCTCTTAGAAAAAAGTTTACATATTAAAAGCCCGGCTTCTTCACCCGACAGATGCGTGTGCTTATCCACTCCATTTCAAACATAGCAAAGAGTGTCTATCTAACCAACTCTGATAAAGATTTAAATCCGTTAGCCCAAGACGATAAGGTTAGAAAGCGTGAATTCTTCTAAGCGCAATTGTGAGCTGCAACTGCCGCATAAAACGCCTCCATATTTCTCAAAGGCGTCCCCGGCGGAATATCACAACCGGAGGAAAGGATGAAATTGGGATAGGTTGTGGTTGCCTGTAGCAGCCTGGAGGTTTCTGCCTGCACCTGCTCGGCGTTGCCGCTGTAGAAAACAGCCGTAGGATCCAGGTTGCCTCCCAGGATGATGTCTTTCCCAACTTGCTGGAGGGCAGCCAGAATATCCATTGGCGCGCCGAAATGTAACACGCTCACTCCACTTTCCAATATCTTGGGCAAATGTACCAGTTTGGCTCCACAGTTGTGATAGATAACGGTAAATTCGGGCGTCTGTACGGCTTCGGCAAGGCGTTTGACGTAGGGGGATGAAAATTGTCCCACAGAACGTGGCGAGAGTAAACCAGCCGCCGGTTCCGCCATGATCACACCCGTTGCTCCCACGGAACGAAAAGCCAGCACGTATTCGATTAAAAAGCTGGTTACTTTATCTAAGAGGGCTTTCATGCTGTCCGGGTCGTTGATGGTCAATTCCATTGCTTCAGAAACGCCAAAAATACGTCCTGCGAGAGAGAAGGGACCGATGATACCCCCCAACACAGGCACGCCAGCAGAATGGGCAACCAGTTTTTGGGCGGTGTCCAGGTGAACCTGGGTGCGCTTATCTCCGGGCTTTGGTTCTGGTAGTGTGTCAATCTCAGCGCGGCTGCTGGCGCGCCGTCCAATGACGGTGGGGATTTCCTCATCCGACATGCGAATTTCACAGCCAAAGGTCTCGGCTTCGGCGCTTAAATCCATCGCCGTGAGCATGACCGGGGTTTTGAAATATTCATGCAACGCCAGTACGGCTTGGCTTTGCAGGTTGGCATCAGAAACAGCCTGGCGTACGCTGGCTTTGGTCATTTCTAGCCCTGCATAAACGCCAATTGGCATGGCTAACCTGCCCGGATAATTCATTACAAACTCGACGAATTTCATCAGCATAGTGCTCTACGTCTCTCCTCTAAGTGGAATGGATAGTTTAGACCAAGCTATTTTAGCATAAAAGTATTGCCTTCATTCGCACGCACTGCTGATTTCTGCCTGGAATTGCTCTAGAGCTTCCACAGACGCGGGGTCAACGTCGTAGAGGATTGCCAGGTAATAGGCAGTGAAATCTCCAAAATGTAGCGCAGTGAGCATGTGCGCAAGAGGGGAATCACCCGTTGGGTCATAACAGTCAGTGTTGATACCTTCGAGCATGTAGGTGCGGCGGACGATATCCGTGCGCAGTAAATTACGCGCCTGGTAAAAGCGCGAGCGCAGGAAAATAGCCATCAGATGCGACAGGTCACGCTCCGGCTGCAAAGTAGCCAGCAAGGCGTTGTGGGCGGCTTCAGGAATCACTTCGAAAGAAGCGTAAGCCTTCGCCAGTCTATTGACCTGTTCTTTCCAATGCCGCGCCAGGGGGGTAAGGAAATCTCCTGCGAAGAAGGTTACCCAGCGCCCCATCAATTGCCCAGCCAGGCGTTTGGCTGGGTTGTGTACAACCGGCACGTCCGCTTTTAGCCTGGCTTGTTGCGCCAGTACGGCTTGTACAGCCGCGCCCAGTTCGTCTGCCGGGTCTGGGATCAATCCCAGCCTGGCGAAGGCAGCCAGGAGGAGTACAAACGTCCAGGCGGTGCCGGCGCGGGAAGGGCTGCATGATTCATACTGCCATGCGGGTACGTTTGCTTGCAGGGCAGTTTTGGCTAAATTGCCAGCGCTTGTGATGGTGAGCATTTGCAAATTGCGCTGCAAGCCGCGCTGAAAAACTGAAAGGGTCTCCGGTGTATCGCCGGGGTGGGATACGGTGATGAGAAGTGTGTCCTGTCCGTTGACCCAGGCAGGTAAATCGTCTTCGCGCTGAACGAACAGAGGAAGAGCGCAGTGCGGAACTGCGTACGTTGCCAGCATTTCCGCAGCCAGTGCTGAACATCCCATGCCAGCGATTACAACTTTGTTTACGTTTTGATACAGCGGCAAGACCAAACGCTTGCCCAATTTCCAGGCTTGCGTGAGGTGTTCTGGCAAGCCGTCAATCTCTGCCAGTACGTTATGTGTGTCAATTGCTTTGTATTGTGAATCGTCATTTAAATCCATATTAGCTCATTAATCATACAGAATAACAAATCCGTTCTTTTCACTTTCACGTTGTAAAATATTTAAAAGACTCTTATGCTGATCTAGATAAGGATTATCTGATTTTCGCACTGCGGAAGTCAATTTTAGGGCAGGGATGGGATGATAAATCTTCCCTTGAATGGCTACTTCTGCCAGATTTGTAAATAGCCACATCTTTATTAGACCATCTTTAATATCTTCTAACGATGGTAATACACTTGTCCGGGAATGCTTCGCCTCGATAAGATAAATGTTACTCCCATCAATTCTGACTTCATCGCAGGTGAGAAAATATTGTCCTCCTAAATAGTTCTCAATCGTTATTGCCGCTTTTTTTCCACTCGTGCGTTCTTTAGGTTGTATTGTGCGAGTTTCGCGCTGTTGTGCATTTTGTGCTTGTATACGCGAAAGGCGTTTGAAACTTTCAGCACCATCAGCAATGCGTTGAAAGCGTGTGTGTGCAGTTCTATTGGAGTGCATTGGGATTCCTAATGTGTTCGATATTTCCGAATATGCCTGCAAAGCTCTCTCTCCTGTTTGAGAAACCAGTTCACTTTGAGCGATGTTCCAATGTTTCGCGTCTGAATAACAGGCAATTTGTTCTATTAGGGTACTGACGTGTTTTACATCATATCTTTGGTTTGTAATTTTTCGTGTGGGGTAGGTCTGGCTCGGTTCTGCCACGTTATAGTAAGCAATGATTACGTAGACATCCAATAAACTCATCAGTGAAATTGTATCCCATTGAAGAAAATCCCGGTCCCCGCCTGCGCCCTCATCTTTAAGAACTGGGATAATCGTAGCTTTTTTTCCGCTGAAAGACAAAGTATCGTATACCCGTGCATAAGGGTAGGAACGAGTACGTTTTGCAGAAACCCACCAACTAAGGGCAATTTTATTGAGATTGTCAAGCTTTAAAATAAAGGAAGTGCGAGAATGCAATTCATTTTCTAGTCTGTTAAAACAAATTTCTTCTAGTTGCTTGCACAAAAACGGAACGTACTTAATACCAGTTATCTTAGCAGTAATAGATAACATGATTATGATCCTTTTTTCTGATTTGTGAAGGAAAACTCTCCCTTCTCACGACGAATAACTTCAAACGTATCTCCCTCCCCAAAAAAAGAACGCTTCGTACCGAATCCTACTTTTTCTGTAATAATAGATTCAAGGTCAGCTAAAATCTCAAAACCGATGCTATTGCGTCCCAAATCTCGGGACACCTTCATTGTTGTCCCACTACCCACAAAGGGGTCAAGCACTGTTTCCCCTGTGTAAGAAAACAACTTAACCATGCGATAAGGCAATTCTTCTGGAAAGGCAGCAATACCTTTTTCAAGCCCGTTTTGGTTAGGAAGAACATTCACCATCTCCCACAACGTTGAATACCATTTGTTGTTCTGAAATTCATTCACATCAATAGCGGAAATGTCTTTAATTCCTTGTGGGATGGATTTGTAAGCAAACTTGCCTTTCTGGAAAATCAGTATGCTTTCTAAAAGATTATCTGGATAAAAATACATTGGATACGGATTTTGCAGGATAACTCCGCTACGCCTTGAAATCCGTAAATAACCGTCCGGTTTTTTCCACACGATTCTATCGCGATAACGAAACCCAGCATTGAGGAAAAGACGCGTAGCATCCGCAACGATAGGAAATTTTTCACCATTAACTAGCATATCATCAATATTCAAGACAACGACTCGACCTGGCTGAAGGACACGATATACCTCTTTTGCTACGCTGCTAAGAGTGAAGAGATAGCTTTCATATGTGGAAAATAAATCCTGGTAATCAAATGGCGCGTTAAAGTATGGCGGTGAAGTAATTACCAGGTGAGCGCTTCCATCGGCTACTTCAGCCATGCTCATTGAGTTTCCTAAAACCAAGGTGTGGTGCGTTGACATGCGTGAATATTCTAACATAGAAAAACCTTGTGATATAATCACTTTTTATACAGCGCACAAACAGGAAATGAATACAATGGATGCACAGGAACGTCGAAAACTTGTTTATTTGTACACTGGCGCAGTTTTTTTGTTTTGGGCTTCGCTCTATCTCTACGTGCCTACCTTGCCACTGTACATTCAAACCAAAACGGATACTCTGGCAATGATTGGCGTAGTTGTATCCATGTACGGCTTATGGCAAGGCTTGCTGCGTTTGCCGCTGGGAATAGCAACCGATTGGCTGGGCAGGCGCAAACCGTTTGTGCTGGTGTGCTTTGGTTTTTCAATCTTGGGCGCCTGGATGATGAGCAGCACCTCAGACGTGAACGGTTTGGTCATCGGACGCGGCATCACCGGATTGGCAGCCGCCGGTTGGGTACCCCTGGTAGTAATGTTCAGTGCTTTATTCCCCGCGGAGGATGCCGTGCGCGCCACAGCTATCCTCTCGATGGTAAACGCGATCAGCCGTATGTGTGCCACTGCCGTAACCGGGTTCTTGAACGACATGGGCGGTTATCGCCTGGCGTTTTATGTTGCCATGCTGGTGGCGGGCGCAGCCATCTTTGTCATCTTGCCGGCACGCGAAGTACGCCGCGACCCTAAACCTTTTTCCATGCAGTCACTTGGCAGGCTTATCCTGCGCGGCGACGTTCTTTTGCCCTCTTTTCTGGGGGCGGTAAACCATTACGCAGTTTTCGCTACCTGCTATAGTTTTTTCCCCATCGTTGCTAAAAACTTGGGAGCGGATAACCTCATGCAGGGCGCGATGGCAACCCTGACCCTGGCGGCGATAACACTGGGCAGCCTGATCACGACAGGCATGATTAAGAGGCTGGGTTCAGGCCGCGTAATCCTTTTGAGCTTTTTTGTCGCGAGCACCGGCATTGTTACCGGCGCTCTGGCAACGTCCTTGTGGATGGTGTTTGCCGCCCAGATTCTAGTTGGGCTTGCAAGTGGTATTTGCTACCCTGTTTTGATGGGAATGAGCATCCAGCAAGTGGAAGAAGCTGAAAGAGCCACTGCCATGGGAGTGTACCAGTCCGTTTACGCGTTTGGCATGTTTGGCGGTCCATGGCTTAGCGGTATACTGGCAGATGCGATGGGAATTGAATCCATGCTTCTGATGACGGCAGTGTTTATCCTAATTCTAGGAACGGGTGGGACAGTCTTACTCTCCCGCGCGTTTCCAAAAGCGAGTCAACTATGATTCACAGGGAAAGTATAACTCTGCGCTACAAACGCCTGGCGCACGCCATGCAAGCAGCAAACCTGGACGTTTTAATCCTCAACCCAGGCGCCAGTATGTATTACCTGACTGGACGACCTTTTCACTTGATGGAACGCCCGGTGATTGCAATTTTCAGCCGCGGCGCGCCTGTTTATTGGATTCTGCCCGAACTGGAACAGGAAAAACTGCGCGAGTTTCCGCTTGGCGTCAAAGCATTTCCCTTCGGGGAAAACCCGGCGACGTGGCAGGGGGTTTTTCAAGAAGCCATGCAAACCCTGGCGCAAGAAATCAACCTTGACACTGCCAGCATCGCGATTGAACCAACCTGTATGCGCGTGCTTGAATTGCGTTTTCTGGAAACGGAACTACCCCGAAAAACATTTCTCTCGGCTGAATCAATCACTGCTGCGTTGCGCATGATAAAAGATGAAGAGGAAATTGCCGCCATGCGCCGCGCGGCTGAGATTGCTGAAAGCGGTCTGTTGGCGGCAGTGCAGCGTATCCGGTTAGGGATAACAGAGCGAGAACTGGCGGGGGAACTGACTCTGCAAATGTTACGCTGTGGTGCGGATGCAAGCCTACCCTTTCCCCCTATCGTCTCGTTTGGGGAAAACAGCGCCAATCCACACGCCGCGCCTGGTGAGCGCAAACTAAGGCGCGGCGACTTAATTCTTTTTGATTGGGGCGCTTCTTACCAAGGCTATGCGTCCGACATCACACGCATTTTTTCTATCGGTGAGCCGGAGGAGGAATTTGACCGCATCGCTAAAATTGTGCTGCGCGCAAACGAAGCGGGGCGGGCAGCCGCCGCAGCCGGTGTGCCGGCTGCCCAGGTGGACAGCGCAGCAAGGGCTGTGATTACAGAAAGCGGATACGGGCAGTACTTCTTTCACCGCCTGGGGCATGGTTTGGGATTGGAAACTCACGAACATCCTTACCTGCACGCCAACAACTTCCAGCCGCTGCAAGCGGGTAACACCTTTACGATAGAGCCGGGAATTTATCTGCGCGGACGCGGTGGGGTGCGCATTGAAGACGACTGTCTCATTACGGAATCCGCATGCGAAACGCTGACGAGCCTGGAACGCCAGCTTGTGATTTTAGACTTGTAGGAAAAAAGGAGTGCTAAAATGTCTTTTGTGATCCCTGGTGCTGAACCTTTTTACTTTCCGGGTGGTAAAACTGCCTGTTTGTTAGTTCACGGTTTTACTGGAACTCCCAAGGAGATGCGTTTGTTGGGGGAACATCTCGCCGCCCAAGGACACACCGTGTTGGGTGTGCGCCTGGCTGGTCATGCCACGCGCAAGGAGGACATGCTGCGTATGCGCTGGCAAGACTGGCTTGCCGACGTGGAAGACGGCTATTCCCTGCTGAAGAGCAACGCGGAACGGGTGATTATAATGGGCTTATCTATGGGGGGAATGCTTTCCCTGCTCTTTGCTGCCCAGCACGAAGTGGATGGGCTGGTGATAATGGCTTCTCCACACCACCTACCGCATGACCCGCGCTTGTCTTTCCTCGTCCCGTTAAGCTGGGTGCAGCCATTCCGCCCCAAGGGACAGTCTCATTGGTTTGACATGCAGGCATATGCACAGCAAGCTTCTTATAAAGAGGAACCGCTGCGTTCGTTGGCAGAACTACGCGACCTGGCTGCGCAGATGCGCGCTTCCCTGGCGCAGGTAACCGCACCCGCACTGCTGATTTATTCGCGCCAAGACCGCACCGTTACTATGGAGGAGAGACACGCCGAGCTAATCCAATCTGCCATCAACAGCGCGGAAAAAGAAATTTTGTGGATTGAGAACAGCAGCCACGTGCTCACCCGTGACGCGCAACGGGAGACGGTTTTTTGCGCCGCAGCAGATTTTGTCTCACACCTTATGGGAGGAACACCTTGAACCGCGATTTGATATTCATCGCTGCGGCACTGTTTTCGTGGGGAGTGGGCGAAAGCATGTTTTACGAATTCCGCCCACTATACTTGCAGCAGTTGGGAGCAGATCCGCTGCTCATCGGTGCCATTCTAGGCACGGTGGGGACGGCTATGGCGGTTTCCCACCTGCCGGCTGGCTACCTGGCTGACCGAATTGGCAGGCGTCCCTTGATTCGCACCGCCTGGGTTATGGGTGTGCTTGCTTCGTGGATTATGGCGTTTTCCAACACGCTGCCTGTGTTTGCCTTTGGCATAATTCTGTACGGTGTAACGTATTTCGTAAACGGTCCGCTTTCCAGTTACGTTACCGCGGCGCGCGGCAACCTGGGCGTCGGGCGCGCCCTAACGCTCACCTCCGCATT
Source organism: uncultured Anaerolineaceae bacterium (assembly GCA_964524425.1). GTDB lineage: Bacteria > Chloroflexota > Anaerolineae > Anaerolineales > DRKV01 > JBAXBF01. Next base: position 18,378 of record CAZGDA010000009.1, read on the forward strand.
TTTCAGCCTGGGAGGCATCTTCGGTCCTCTGGCGGGCGGTTGGATAGGAGAGCATTACGGCATGCGCGTGGCGCTCATCAGCGCTTCGGTTACTTTTGTCATTTCCACCATGCTCATCTTTTGCATACGAGCGCAGCCTGTAGAAAAATTATCGCCGGAAAAACATCCCACCCAAAACCTGCTCAACCGGCGTTTTCTACAGTTTTTGTTGGTGGTGTTTTTCGTGGCGTTTGTCTTGTATCTACCACAGCCGTTATCCCCCAACTTCCTACAAAATCAACGCCAGGTGAATTTGATACAAATGGGACAGATGATAGCGTTGAGCGGCTTGGGTGTGGTGGTGTTAAACCTTGTGCTGGGACATCTCAACGTCCGCCTGGGGCTTTTGCTGGCGCAAGTAGCCATGGCGGCGTTTGCGCTGTTTATTTGGCAAGGTAATGGTATGGGCTGGTACCTGGCGGCTTATTTTTTCATGGGCAGTTACCGTACTGCCCGTTCCCTTGCTATTGCACAGGGTAAATCCCTGCTGCACGACGCCCACATGGGTTTAGGATACGGGATGATCGAAGTCGCGATTGCTGCTTCCATCGTGGTTGCCCCACCGCTGGCAGGTTGGTTGTATGCACAAAACCCACATTGGATTTACAGCATTAGCCTTTCCCTCATCGGTGTTGCATTGTTGCTCACCTTTTTTATCATGCCGACGAGCGCAGAAAAAAGCGAATTGACGCTGGCTGAAAAAGAGACTACAATTGGAACAGTGGAATTGGGTTGAAGTTGACATGCTTATTTGCCCAACATTCTGAAACGTAAACTATTATTCAGGCGTGAGAAGACGCAGTCAGTATAATGGTAAGCACAGCCACAGTTGTCTCCATAGAAAATACAATCCAGCGCGAGCTGGAAGAAAAACGCGCCGTGCTGGAGGCACTGGAAGCAGAGCTTTTACAGCAGGAACTGGAACTGGCTATGCTGCAAGGGGAACTGGGGGCTTTTGAGCGCCGTTACATGCGTGTGGTGGGGATTCTGCAAGCAAAACTAGATGAACTTGACGTGCGCATTGCGGATACCTTATTGAAGATCTTCCCCGATAACCAAAAAGTAAAAGATTACGTGCGCCAGACTCACCTTTATGCCTGGGAATCGGCGCAAGCTGCCGGGTTTGGGAACGATTTCGGTGATAACGGATTTCAGCGTGTAAATCCACACATTCCCCTCGAATTTTGCGAGCGTTTTCAACCCTCAACCGACCTGAAACAATATTACCGCGAGATCGCCAAACAAATTCACCCTGACCTGGCAATTGACGAAGAGGAACGCTCTCTGCGCACAAAGCTGATGATAGAGGCAAACATCGCTTTCCAGGAAGGCGATGAGGTGCGTTTACACAGCATTTTGCATACCTGGGAAAACAGCCCACATCACTTGAAGGGTGAAGACCAGCAAACAAAACTGACTCGTCTCACCTTACGCATCAGTCAGATACGTGAACGTTTGCTGGCTATTGAAAGGGAGTACACGGAATTGGTTCATTCTGATCTGTATCAAATCAAAAAAGAGGTAGAGGAAGCTGAAACCCAGGGGATTGATCTGCTGAAAGCCATGGCGGAACGATTGCAGGACAGAATTTACCAACGCGAGGATAAATTGCGTGAATTACAGCCATATCTTGAGGCAGAAATTCTCTAGCATTCCCTGGTATATTTACGAATGGAACTAACCCGCGCTGGTTGAGCCTTTCGTAGCGAGCGGATGACATAAAACAAATGAAGCAAACGAATGAAACAAGCAAGTACAACGAGCGTGCGCAGTGAGTTTGTTTCTGCCACAGAATCGCGCAGAAGTGGTTCCCTCCCCAAATTTAAAATACTGTATAACGGCTTTTTTAACGTACACAATAGATGTGTAGGATTAGAGAGATGAGCAACCAAATCATCCCATCTCCCCAGAATGAAGTCGCCCGCTATACCACTTTTACCCGGCGCGGGCTTTCTTTGGCAAATGAAGTGCGCGCCGATCTCGATCTGGTCGTTTCCCCCAACGGAGATGCAGATTTCACGACGATTAGCGAAGCATTGCAAAATGCCCTGGCGGGCACGCGCATACTAGTCCGAGAAGGAGTATATCTAGAGTCACTGGTGCTTGATAAACTGGTGGAGATCATTGGAGACGGCGATGCGGAAAAGATCATCATTCAAAGCCACGCAGCGGAATGTGTGCGCATGGAAACCGAGCGCGCCTTTCTACGCAATCTCACCTTCAATGGACAGGCAGGACATTTACGTAAGGCAGCCGTAGAGGTAGATGCCGGGCAGCTTGTGTTGGAAGATTGTTGGATCACTTCATCCGGTACGTGCATTCACGTGTACGGTGAAACTGCCCACCTCATGCTCGCGCGTTGCAAGGTATACGATGGCGGACGCAAGGGAGTGCATTTTAATAAAAATAGCGCCGGCATGTTGGAAGATTGCGACGTTTACGGAAACGGTTATTCGGGTATCTTTATCGAGCGCGGCAGCAATCCTATCATCCGGCATTGCCGTATTTATCACGGTAAAGAAAGCGGGATTATGGTAACCAAGAACGGCGGCGGAGTGATTGAAGAGTGTGACGTATACGGCAACGCAGCGCCCGGGGTTTTTATCAACAAAGGCGGCGACCCCATCATCCGTAATTGCACCATCCACGCCGGTTCTAACGGCATTGCTATCACGGATAGCGGTAAGGGAAGCATAGAAGAATGTAACGTCTATGCCAACGCCCTGCCTGGAATAGGCATCTCAAAAGGCGGCAATCCGCTCGTTCGGCGGTGCCGCATCCACGATGGCAAACAACACGGAGTTCTGATTGCTGAGGACGGCAGCGGCACAATTGAAAATTGCAGTATTTATAAAAACACTTTACCAAACGTACTCATCCGCTCGCGCAGCAATCCGTTAATATTGGGATGCCGAATCTTCGAGGGACAGCAAAGCGGGATCACGATAACAGAGGAGGGTGGCGGCATCATCAAAGATTGTGAGATTTCAAACAATTTACATCCAGGTGTGGTGATTGAGAAAGAGAGCAGTCCACTCATGCGCAATTGCAACATTCACGGAGGTAAGTCTAACGGGATTGTGGTTTTAGGGAAGGGCGGCGGCGCGATTGAAGCCTGCCACATTTCTGAGAATGAGTATGCCGGGATTGGGGTTCGCCAGGAAAGCAGCCCAAAAATCCGTGCCTGCGATATTTGTAATGGAAAGGGTGAGGGTATTTTATTCACCGAAAAAAGCCGCGGCGTTGTGGAATACTGCGAGATTTACGCTAACCAGGGACACGGCATTGCCCTGCGTCAGCAGAGCAATCCTTCTGTACGCAATTGCTGCATTCGCGATGGGCAATCTTTTGGGGTCAGCATTCGTGAAGAGTCAACTGGAACGTTTGAAGATTGCCTGTTGCGTAACAACGCATTGGGCAATTGGTTTATTCAGGCTGGCTGCCAACCGCAGCGTAAAGCGAACAAGACTTAGCTCGCCAGGTTGGGGTTGGGCTGCCGGGGTTATCGTCCCGATTGGATGAAGAGAACGGCTTGTTTTATTTTGTTCACGTCGTCAATACCAAAAGCCAGGATCTCATCGAATAAAGCCAGTGCACGCTTCATTTTTTCATGGAAATCTGGCGCGTTACGCAAACCAATTCTGCTCACGTTTTCGGAAATATAATATAGGATGCGACGGATTTCATCGAACTCGGCATCGCTCAGTTTTTGTCGAAAAATATCCAGGCTGCGGTTCACTACGTGTTCATAGTCGCGGGCTGCGAGCAGTGCACTACGCGCTTTTTCTTCTTGCGCGGTTGGCTCCCATAGTAGAAAATCGCGGGCGAATTGTGTCTGAGCGGCTAATCCTTTTTCTCGCAGGGCTGCGTTTGCCAGTTTAAGTTGGGTTGTGGGGTCATCTCCAAATTGGACCGCCAGCTTAATTATAAAAGAAGCAAAGGTTTGACAGAAAATCCATTCTTCGTTAGAGAAATCTGCCTGGTTTGCCATACCACACCTCACCAAAAGGGTAATTTCTTCGTATCGTTAACGGTGGACGCTAACTACAGGGAAGAATGAATCAAACCGCCAAAAACCACATACCCATAGAAACCGTAAGGATAGGCAATAACAAATACAAGAAACCGTAATGCGCAAAGGATGATATCAAAATGTGCATTTTCGGTTTTGCATAAGTTTAGAAAACCTTGTTATAATTATACAGGAAATTCATCAACAAAGTATACTTATCTTCTATTTTTTTCATAATAAATCCATAAAACCAGGTATTGTCCACGTATGAATCACCCTTCTTATTCGATAAGGAGTAGAGTTACGGGTTTGGAAAGAAAATGCGCAAGTCCACTGTTTCTCTTGACGAAAAAATCAACGTCTTGCAAAATCTGCCCATCTTCAACACGCTGCGAGAAGAAGACCTGACAGAATTAGCCGACAACACCCAGGTTTGTGTGTGGGAAGCCGGCGAGATTATCCTTTTAGATCATGCACCTTGTTCCGGTTTGTATTTCGTGAGGGAAGGAAACGTAAAACTGTACAAGTCATCTCAGCATGGCAGAGAGATGGTCGTGCGCGTTGTGGGAGCGGGATACCTGTTTAACGAAGTAGCGGTGATAGATGGTGGAGGGAATCCGGTGAATGCGGCTGCGCTTCAGCAGGTAGAATTGTGGGTGCTTAACGAAAATACTGTCCGTGCTTACTTTGAGCGCTATCCTGTTCTGGCGCGTAAAGTGATGTCCGAGATGTGCGCCAACCTGCGCAACCTTATGGAACTGGTAGAAGAACTCTCGTTTTACCAGATCACAAATCGTCTAGCCCGGCTTATAATGAGACTTCCCGATGAACGTTTGTATGGAAAAACAGCTCAACGTTTGACGCAAGAGGAACTGGCTTCTCACCTGGGCACAGTGCGCGAAGTGGTGGCGCGCTCTTTGCGCGAGCTGGAGAAAAGCGGGGCGATTAAGGTCTCCCGTTCGGGCATCCGCATCAGCGACCAAAATATATTAAGCGTTTGGGCGCAACACACTGAATAAAAGCCATGAATCCAAATGGCGGGTTGTAGCTGGTGAAAAAACCGTTGGCGCTAATCTTGGGCTTCAGGGTAAGGGAGAGCAGCAGTCTTGCTCGTTTCTGACAGGTATAAATTTTGGAAATCCCCTACGGTTTGAATCACGCTTTGCAGAGTAGATGTGTCTATCAAATCCAGCGTGTCCAGAACGGTGTGGTAAGCGATCTCGGCAGACAGGCTGCCGCCGGTTTGCAACGCTGTGGCGGGGAAACCGTGCCGCAAAAAAACGGCGAAATCTCCGCTGCGCAGGGTGTACGCTAATCCACGCACGCTGGGGTAAACTTTTTGCAGCAGGGAAATTAATTGGGGTGTGGCTGTCTGGCGAAAGAGGGTGCCGTCGCTTTGAATGTAGTATAGAATGTGCCCAGCGCCGACCATATCCAGGCACAGCACGGCTGGTTTGTCTTCACTCATAGGAAAGGCTTCCGCGAAGGCTTCGGCGCCGTGCATGCCGGTTTCTTCTGCGCCAGTGAACAGGAATGCGGGTGCACCTGGATTGGCTGAATAATGCTCTGCCAGCGCTAACAACGCTCCCACACCGGAGGCGTTATCGTGCGCGCCGGGGGAAAAACGGTTTTGGTGGAAAAATTGGTCGTAAGCCTGGGTAATCATCAACCAGACGCCGATAATCGTCCCAGCCACGCCCAAACCGCCCACCACGCCGGCGCCGAGGGGAATATCCATGATTTGCAGTAAAGCAGCCACGCCGAGGATGTTGGCGATGCGCTGTACGACGAACAATGTCTGGTATTTAAATTCCAGCAAGCGGCGGTTGCGCAAGGGCGTGACGCGGGCGCTATCAACGTGAGCGGAGAGGATGAGGCGCGGCGGGGTGTTCCCAAGCGCGAGCGGTGTGGCGTACAGGTTGGCGGACTGAGAAGTGCGCGGGCGGTTGCGCACTTCCCAACGCGTGTATGCAGGTAAAACGTAAAACAACAATGGTAAAAGTAAAACCGCATAGGGGGCAAAGGGGATAAGCCACCCCCCCAGGGCAACCAGCGCACCAGCGAGAAGATAGGGTAAGTAAAAACGCGGTGTGGGCGCAAAAGAAACGGGCTGCTTTTCCACGCGGTATCCCCAGGCTTGCATCTGTTCTGAGATGTATTCCAGCGTCTGAGCTTCTGCTGGGCTGCCAGCCGGACGAGCGCCGATATCCTGCACCAAATGGCGAATATGTTCGTAGGCGCGTTGGGAGAGGTTTTCATCCAGAAGGGTCTGCGCGATTGGTTCGGTTACTTCCACGCTGTGCGCGGGGGGTTGTGGCTTGGCAAATATGTTGAAAAAATTCATGGTTTTATTTATATCCTATCCGGTTTTATAGCAATTATGCCCGTGAATGGCAAATCTGGCAAGCCGCAGTTTGGATTGCGCGCGGGTATTACCACGTGCGGTGGATGGGAAGGAAACGCGCAGAGATAGGGTGATGGGAGCATAGTATTTTTTGTGCGCAAGCGTGGCAAGCAGCCCCTATGCGCTTTAGGCTTTATCAGGTAAAATACATGTGTATCAGCATGACAGCGCGTCGCTGTACTTATCCGTCGGATGAACTATTGGAAATCAATGGAGGCTCGGTATGTTTCACACGATTATTGTTGCAGGATATTTGGGACGTGATCCGGAAATGCGTTACACACCCGCAGGGCAAGCGGTTACCAATTTCTCACTAGGCAGCACACGCCGCTACACGGCATCAAACGGCGAACAGAAAGACGAAACAGCCTGGTTTCGCGTCTCGGTGTTCGGCAAACAGGCAGAAAGCTGCAACCAGTATCTGAAAAAAGGGCGCCCGGTGCTTGTGGAAGGGCGATTAAACATAGACAGTTCGGGTGGACCGCGGGTTTACCAAAGACAAGACGGTTCGTTTGCGGCTTCTTTTGAGATCACAGCCAGTGTGGTACGCTTTTTAGGCAGCGGCAGAGGTGAAGACTCCTCTTATGAAACGAATCAATCCGGCGGGCAATTTCAAGTTGAAGAAGGGCAGGACGGGCAAATACCTTTCTAGGACAAATCCAAAATGCCTGAAAAACCAGCCAAGCCTGTGCCGCCCGCGGTGGTGCCTCCGGTAACGCCGCTGGAAACCCCTGCTGACCTGCAAACGAAGTACGTCAACATGGTACGCATTGTCCATTCACCGGCAGAGATTGTGTTTGATTTTGCTCACCTCCTGCCGGGGGACCCTCACGCCAGAGTGCAAGCGCGAGTGCTCATGTCGCCGTTGAGCGCCAAGCTTTTTCTGCGCGCACTTGTTGAGAATATCACGAAATATGAGGCTTCCTTTGGTGAAATTCGCATCCCCGGCGAGTCCGGCAGTCTGGCGGACAGCCTGTTTCGCGCCGTTGACCCCCCGGAAGAGAAATAAGCTTATGCAAACCCTAGAAGAAATTGCCGAGAGATCCCGCCAGATATTTGAAGTGCAGACACAACGCCGCGACCGCGCCCTGGCGCAAGCACGTTTGCTCGTTCGTCATTGCGCCCACGCGATTCGCGCGGTACATCGCGAGGAAAAAGACAGCGCCTTGGATGAACTGGAACAGGCACGGCAGATTGTGTTTTCCCTGCAAGAGGATTTACAAAATTTTCCGCAGATTTATTATGCGGGCTATACACAGGACGCGCTTAAAGAATTTGCCGAAGCGCGCATCGTTTTCGCGCTGGTCTTCAAGGAATCGCTGCCCAGCCCACAAGACCTGAATATCGGTTGCGACACTTATTTACAGGGATTGGCAGAGGCAAACGGAGAATTGCGCCGGCGTTGTCTGGATATTCTGCGGCATGGATATTCGGAAGAGGCAGAGCGTTTGATGAGCCTGATGGATGATATATACGCTGTGCTGGTAACCATAGACTTCGCCGACGCTATCACAGGCGGGCTGCGTCGCCTGACTGATATTGTGCGTTCGCTCAATGAACGCACGCGCGGTGATTTGACTCTCATCCTGCGCCAATCACACCTGGAAGAGAATCTGAAACGCCTGGAAAACCAGATGATCCATGCCCGGCGCTAGATCAAAAGTTGTGCGCGCTTCAGAGATAGGCACGTATCTCTATTGCCAGCGCGCCTGGTGGTACCAACGCAACGGGGTTGCCTCCCAAAATGGGCGTGAACTGGCAGATGGGAACGAAATACATCAACTGCACGGGCAGGCAGTTTTCAGGGCGCGGCTTATACGCCTGGCGGCTTACGCATTGTTACTGGCGGCAGTGGTGTTTGTGGCGATCAGTTTGTTGAGATAATAGATGCTGGCAATTGCTGCGCTGCTTATTTTCATGGCGCTGGTATTGTTCTGGCTGGCGCGGCGCAAAACGGAAGCCATCGGCTTACCCGGCGGGCGCATTGTCTACGCAGACACTAACCGTTTTGAAAAAGTTGAAAACCCGCTATACGACGCCCAACGCCGGCTCACCGGTAAGCCTCATTACATTGTCCGTCAAAAAGACGTTTACATTCCTGTGGAAGTAAAATCCAGCCAGGTTTCAGACGCGCCTTACGACACGCACGTCTACCAGCTTATGGCGTACTGTGTGTTGGTGGAGCGTGCGTATGGCGTAAGACCTCCTTATGGGCTTCTGCATTATCCGCGGCGTACATTTTCAATTGAGTATACTCCTGAGATGGAAAACAACGTGTTAGATTTGCTGGAGGAGATTAGAACAGCGACGAAAAAAACAGAACTGCTCCGCTCCCACAATTCTGCGCCGCGCTGTGCGCGATGCGGATATCGTGGTATGTGTAACCAAAAAATCTAAATTTATGGCATAATTAAGAACATGATTGCGTATAAAAAGGCTGTGGTGGCGGCACATCCTAAAGTGGAAGGAGCCTTCGAGGAAGCGCAGAAAATTGCTGATTTTCTAAACGAAAGAGGCTGCGCGGCGGTATATGGCTCCCTTTACGACGCGAGTTTACGCCGCCGCACGGAAGCCAGAGAGTTCAATGTGTTGATTGCCCTGGGGGGGGATGGCACGATGCTGCGCGCTGGGAACCTTTGTGCTCCTCACAGCATCCCCATCCTGGGCATCAAGATGGGGCATTTTGGTTTTCTGACCGAATTGGAACGCGGGAATTGGGCGGAAATCCTGCCGCGCCTGTTGCAGGGCGATTTCTGGCTGGAAAAACGCATGATGCTGCGCTGCGAACACTGGCACGAAAATGAGTTAAAAGGGAGCTGGGATATTCTCAACGAGGCGGTCGTCAGCCGTGGACACGTGGGGCGCCCGGTGCAATTAACCGCAGCCGTGGATGGGCGGTTTCTGACTGATTTTGTGGCGGATGGGTTAATCGTCTCCACGCCAACCGGTTCGACCGCTTACGCTATGGCTGCCGGTGGTCCCATTTTGCCCCCGGAACTGCGCAACATCTTGCTCGTGCCGCTTGCTCCGCATTTATCCGTAGATCGCAGTATCGTCCTGGCGGAGGGTTCTTCGGTGAGCATCACCGTACATACACTACACCAAGCCATTTTATGCAACGACGGGCAGGATCCAATCACCCTGCAAGATGGAGACAGGGTGGACGTGCGCGCCAGCATATATACAGTGCAGTTCATCCGCTTTCAAGACCCCGGTTATTTTTATCGCAATTTAACCCCGCACATGAATCAAAACCCTTCTTTTGGAGCACAACGGTGAGCGAAGATATTTCCCCTTCAATTGTATATTGTGCAAATCACCCTGGTGTAGAGACGGGGCTGCGTTGTAAGCGCTGCAACAAGCCAATTTGCGCGAAATGCGCAATTTCTACGCCGACGGGATACATTTGCAAAGAGTGTGAAAACCTGCACGAGAAATCGTTTGACACGGCGACGAGTCGCGATTATATCATTGCTGGCATACTTGCCCTCGTCATTTCTGGATTGGGAAGTTTCGTGGGGTCATTTTTAGGATTCTTTGTCCTTCTGGCAGCCCCGATAGCAGGCGTGGCGATTGCAGAAGCAGTGCGCGGCGCAGTTCAACGCCGGCGCTCCAAACGTCTGTTTCAGGTTGTGGCAGTCGCAACAGCGTTGGGAGGATTGCCAATGTTGCTTATCGCACTTGTTTCGTTTAATTTATTTGGAATGGCATTGCAGGGTTTTTACCTGGTTACAGCAATTACCACGGCGTATCAACGCCTCAAAGGGATCAGTATTCGTTAGAATCAACGTTCTACGTTTTGCCATTTTAGGATATAATAGCATTTGGGTAGGTAATTCATCAACCCGAGCAGCGGTATGCGGGTGAATTATGTTGACCGAGCTACATATTAAAGATTTTGCCATCATTGACAACCTGTCCCTGAATTTCAAGCCCGGTCTGGTAACCTTTACGGGCGAAACAGGTGCAGGGAAATCTATCATACTTGACGCAGTGGAAGCCGTGCTGGGTGGACGCACAGATACGTCTTTTATCCGCAGCGGCGCAGAGACGACGATTGTCGAGGCTGTTTTCCAAATCACACAAGACGCTGGCAATATGCTGGCTGTGTTGGAAGGCGAAGAACTGCTGGATGACCCTCACACGCTTACCCTCAGCCGCGAAGTACGTGCAAACGGGCGCAGCGTGGCGCGCGTCAACGGGCGTAGTGTGGCGGTGAGTTTGCTGCGCGAATTGGGTGAATATCTGGTGGATTTGCATGGGCAGTCAGAACATCTGTCTCTGCTGCGCACCGCCGAACACCTCCCTCTGCTGGACCGTTACTCGGGCGCGGCGGAGTTATTACACGCTTATATGATAACGTATTCTGATTTAATAGAGGTGCGCCGACAACTGGCGGAATTGCGCCAGGCGGCTCGGGATGCGGCGCGGCGCGCAGACTTGCTTAAATACCAACTGGAAGAAATTGAATCTGCGCGGTTGCAACCGGAGGAGGAAAGCGTTCTGCGCATAGAGCGCGACCGTTTGGCGAACGCCGAAGGGTTGGCTTCGCTGGCGCAGGAAGCCTTGCAAGTTCTGGATGAAGGCATTCAAGAAGCGCCGTCTGCCAGCAATCTGTTGGGTCAAGCCGTGCACGCCTTGAGCCGACTGGCGCGTTTGGACGCCTCACAAAACAGCTTGTACGTACAGGCAGAAAGTACGTTGGAAAAGCTGAGCGATTTAAACCGCAGCTTGCGCGATTACCTGGAAAGTATAGAGTTTAACCCCAAACGGCTGGACCAGGTGGAGGAGCGCTTGAATTTAATTCATACGCTACAGCGTAAATACGGGGAAACCAGCGCGGAGGTGCTGGCTCACGCCGAAAAAGTGCGCCACGAACTGGAAAACATCACGCACGCGGAAGAACGCGAGGCGGAATTGGTGAGCAACGAGAAAGACTTGCTGGTGCAATTGGGCAGGCAGGGGACAGCTCTTTCGGAGCGGCGGCGAAGCGCGGCGCAATCTCTTTCTCAGGCTGTGCAAGACGAATTAAACGACCTGCGCATGAGCGGGGCAAAATTTGAGGTTGACTTTCAGCAGCGGTTGGACGAACAGGGTGTGATTTTAGACGATGGCAGGCGCGTGGCTTTTGACGAGAATGGGCTGGAATCGGTGGAGTTTCAAATTGCGCCTAATCCCGGCGAGGGATTCAAGCCTCTGGTAAAAATCGCTTCTGGCGGGGAGACTTCGCGGCTTATGCTGGCGTTGAAAAACGTGCTGGCACGCGCTGATCACATCCCCACACTGATCTTCGACGAAATTGACCAGGGAATTGGCGGAAGGGTCGGTTCGGTTGTGGGACAGAAACTCTGGCAACTGGCGCGCACGCATCAGGTGTTGTGCATCACCCATTTGCCCCAACTGGCAGCCTTTGGCGACCAACATTACCAGGTGCAGAAATTAACCCAGGCAGAGCGTACCACGACCCAGGTGAAGGAATTACAGGGGGAGGAGCGCATTGTAGAATTGGCGCAGATGCTGGGAGAAGTCGGTGATGGCACGCTGCGTTCGGCATTTGAATTGCTGCAATCCGCCGACGCGGCAATCGCTGGCTTTAAGACATAAGCCATGCAACTGCTTTTTTCCATCTTGAAGAACCGGCGGCGTTGCCGTCAAAACCGACAGCGCTCTCCTTTGCTTAAGCTTGGATTTGCCGCCAGCCTAGCTGTAAGTTTGGCAGTGGTGGTGGTTGTGGCAGGGGTATACACTTTCTACCAATACCTCATTAAGGATATTGCGGATATAGACGATTTGCCTGCTCTGATAGAGCCACCGGGGGGAATGATTTATCACCCCACCCGGCTTTACGACCGCACGGGGAAACATCTCATTTTAAGCCTGGAAAACCCGGCTGCGAAAGGTATCCAATATCTGCCGCTGGATGAGAAAAGCCCAGAACACCTTCCGCACGTGTTGGCGGAAGCGGTAGTAAGCGTGGCTGACCCTGAGTTCTGGCGCCATCATGGCTTTTTATGGAATGACAAGGAAGCCAATACCATTGCTGAACGTCTGGTGGCAAAATTTTTGCTCTGGCACGAACCGCCTGGCTGGCGCAAAGATTTACGACGGAAATACCTCGCCGCACAAATAACCCAGCGCTTTGGGCGTGAGCGAGTGTTGGAATGGCATCTGAATAGTATTAATTTCGGCAGGCTGGCGTTTGGGGCAGACGCAGCGGCGCGTGTCTATTTTGGCAAACCCGCCACACAACTCAACCTGGCGGAGGCGGCGCTCTTGGCGGCAACTGCGCAGGCTCCGGCGTTGAATCCGCTGGACGCGCCACAGGCTGCGCGAGAGCGCCAACAACAAGTTTTGGATTTGCTCTTGCGGAGGGGCAGCATTACGCAACAGGAAGCCAATGCGGCGCGCCAGAGCGCCATCCCCATCCTACCGTCCAAGCCGGTTTTTGATGAAACAGCCCCGGCTTTTACCCAAATGGCGATTGAACAACTTGTAGGTCAATTCGGTTGGGAGCGTTTGGAGCGCGGCGGGATGCAGGTGCTCACCACGCTAGATTTCGACTTGCAGACTCAGCTTACCTGTACGGCGCAAATTCATTTAAACCGTCTGCAGGAAAGGACGGCGGCACAAGAACGGACAACGCAAAATGAATATGCCTGTGAAGCAGCGCGCCTGTTGCCGGCAATGCCCCCGCAAAGCAGCCAGCCTCCAACAGCATTGGCTGCGGACGTTGTGATATTGGATGTGCACAGCGGGCAAATTCTGGCTTTGTTTTCCTCGCATCCCCCGGCGTGGGAAAGCGCCCTTGAAGAAGGGCGCCCTCCGGGTAGTCTTTTGACTCCATTTGTGTATCTGGCTGGGTTTACACGCGGGTATACTCCTGCCACTCTGGTGTGGGACCTGCCTTCTTCAGGCGGCACTCAAGCGACGCCACACTATGGAAAGGGCTACGATGGCGCGATGCGCCTGCGCTTTGCCCTGGCAAACGATCAGCTTGCGGTTGCAACAGACGTGCTCAAACAAACCGGCGCAGAAACTGTCTGGCGCAGCGCCCGGCAGATGGGGTTGTACCTGTCTGATATGGCAAACCATGCGGAGCCTGAACGCGTGCTGTGGGAGGGAGGGGAGGCGCGTTTATTAGAAATCACGCAAGCATACGCCACAATTGCCAACCAGGGCAATCTGACGGGGCAGGTGTTACCCAATCCAAACCTCAGCCAAAGCCCATCCCTGCTCAACCTCACTCCCTCGGCGTTGCTGAAAGTAACCGAGCAGGACGGAAAGACCTGGCTGGATTGGAGCGAGGCAAAAACAAAGCCGGTGCTCAGCCCGCCGTTAGCTTACCTCATCACCCACGTTCTCAGCGACGAGACCGCGCGTTGGAAATCCCTGGGGCATCCCAATCCGCTGGAAATCAACCGCCCGGCTGCCGTAAAAATCGGTCGCACACAAGACGGTCGAGATACGTGGACAATCGGTTATACACCTGATTTGACAATTGGTGTCTGGCTAGGGGCATTGGAGCTACAAAAAGATGAAGGAATATCTTATACGTCTGCTGCGCCGCTGTGGAACGCAATGCTCGCTTACGCCAGTCGGAATACTGCCGCCAAAGGCTGGGAAGTTCCGCGGGGCGTTCGCAGGGTGGAAGTGTGTGATCCTTCAGGAATGTTACCCAGTCCGTATTGCCCAGAAATTGTGAGCGAAGTTTTCCTCAACGGAACAGAGCCATCTCAAGCAGATACTCTCTACTATACGCGACAAATCAACCGTGAGACGGGTAAACTGGCAACGATATTCACCGCGGCGGACGAAGTTGAAGATAAGATTTACATGCACATCCCGGCTGGCGGGGAGGAATGGGCGCGCCAGGAAAATCTGCCCCTCCCACCGCGAGATTATGATACGCTGTATATCCCTTCGTCGCGTCTCAACGCTGCGGCGCACATAACAACCCCGCTATTACTGGAAAACGTGCGCGAGACGGTGGAAATTCACGGAACGGCTGGCGGAGAGGGATTTTCTTTTTACCGCATCGAAGTAGGGCAGGGGTTAAACCCGGCGCACTGGTATCAGGTGGGGGATGACGTGAAAACAGCGGTGAGGGATGGACGCCTGGGAATTTGGGACACAAAGGGTTTGAATGGTCTATACGTTATACAGTTGCTCGTTGTGCGAGAGACAGGGAAAATGGAAACTGCCACAGTGCAAGTAACTGTGGATAACCGCCCTCCCCAGGTTCAGATTGTGTATCCCAAACAAGGAGACATCCTGACCGGGCAGATGGGTGCGGAAATTTCTTTGCAGGTAAGGGTAGAAGACGACATTGAGCTTCGCCAGGTGAAGTTTCTGTTGAACGGGAACGAACTGGCAGAGATATCCCAACCACCTTACGCAGTTATGTGGAAGGCGGAAACCGGCAAACAGAAATTGACTGTTACGGGAAGCGACCGCGCAGGAAACAGCCAGAGTGATACTATAGAATTTGTGGTGGAGGATTAATTTGCGTCTAATGGCGGTTGAACATCCAGCCGATCGTGCGGGCAGAAAGCCCTTCTGGGCTTTGTGAACTCATAAAGAGATGGGCGCGGAAGTCGTCCAGGTCGAGGCGATATCCATAATAAGCCTGCCCGGTATTGCCGTCCACTTCTATAAATGTCATCAGGAAACGCACAAGATTCCCTTTTTCGTCCCTTTGTGCGTTTAATTTCCCGACGCCGACGTGCCCGCTTTCTGTTTCATAAGCCGCCGGGCGGAAGAAGACCATGATCTGTCCATCGAAGAAATCCGGGTCATTTTCGGGTTGTTCACTGAGAGCCAGGGCATCCTTGATGTAAGTGGGTTTAACGATCCCGGTGTTGGAAGGGTCAAAGATGCTTTTCCCGCCGGGGATCTGAC
The DNA here is from genome assembly GCA_964524425.1 of uncultured Anaerolineaceae bacterium. Lineage (GTDB taxonomy): Bacteria > Chloroflexota > Anaerolineae > Anaerolineales > DRKV01 > JBAXBF01. The sequence continues at coordinate 33,731 of CAZGDA010000009.1, forward strand.
GCCCTAACTCACCGGCGTTGACGATGCGCGCCTGGTACACCTCTGGAAACAATCCCATACCCGTTTGCGGGTTTTCTCCGAACAGTGCCCAGACAAAGCGCAAGAATTTAATGCAAGTGAGGCGGTTACTCTCGCCAATATCGCGGGCGATGACCGATCTTTGGGTATCGTCTATACGATACGTGGCAACCTTGAGGACCTTTCTTAAGTAATTTAAGATCATATCCAGGTATTCTACTTCGTTTGTGCCACCAAAAGAATTGGGCACCACGATCACAGCGCGCACGTGCACTTCTGCTTTCGGATCAGTGCTTTTGCGTATTTCCTGAAAGCGCAAATAGCGGTAAGGTCGCTTTCCTTTTTTATAGGTTTCGTATTTTTCGCGGTTGAAGTTTAAAAAGTCTTCTATCAGGTCGGTTTTATCAAATTCGTTTTTCCCCTCCTGAATAACACTGATGGCGTTGATGGCAAGGGCGAGGTGTCCGATGACTAATTCAAAATTATCTTCGGAAGGGATGACCAAGCCGCGCAGGTCAGGAGTAGGGGATAAGGTGGAAGTAGGTGTAGGAGTTTTCGTAAAGTGCGTAGATGTGGGGATGGGGGTGAGGGTGTCGGTAGGAGTAGCCAGAGGACGACGGGTCATGGTTGGGGAAGGAGAGGCTTTTTCTGTGGCTGTGGCGCCGCGTGATTGTGTGATAGTAGCGGTTGGGGTAGCTGTGGCACCGGGTCTGCGGGTTAAAGTGGGGGTGAGTGTTTTTGTGGGCTTCCAAGTACTGGTGGCTTTTGGTGTGGGTGTGTCGGTTGTTTTCTGAAAAGGAGAGAAATTCAAGCCAACCAGGGAGCCTAGCCCCGAGAAACCCACTAGCAGAGTACCGCCCGTGCGGCTGATGAACTTTAAAAATTCGCGTCGTGTGAGATTATCTTTATTTTCCATGAAAAGCAACAACCACCTGTTTAAGACTTGTATCATTATACCAGATAGTTTCTGGTTTCCCAAAGAAACGCGGATTAGATTCTCGTAGCATTAGACTTTAAGAATATAACCAGGGGAGCGATTGTACGCGCAAAAAACCCCTCCCTGTTTTTACAGAGAGGGGATAGGCGAACAGCAATACACTAAGGAAAGGCAAGGATAGCAGGGAAGATTTTACAGTTTGACCAGCACAAAGATGCCTGTTACATCTGAATACGCCTTCAAACGGCTGTCAAAAGAGACTTCTTTCCAGCCAGTTTCTTCATCCCAGTGCAGGACGCTGAGGAATCTGTCTCCCAGGGCATCTGTATTATTGGCGAAAGAAATGGTTACTTTCTTATTTGCTGGCAGGAACTCCAAAGCCGCCCCGTTTTGGACTACGGTAACGGTTGTAGCGTCAACAAACGTTACGCCTTCAGGCAAGCTTGCGGGTAACTCTTCCAGGCTGGCGGGTTTTACCGTAACCACTAAATCACATGGGTCAATCTTGGGAAAAGACACCATCCCGCCGTTATCCATTTCGAGAATGGTGGTGGAACCGCAAGCCAGGTTAACAGGTCCGCTGCTTCCAGTAACGGGGACAGTAACGGAAGCGACCTCATGTGCCGGTACCCAGTAGGCAAAGTAGAAACCAAAACCAAGCGCGATTGCCAGGGCAAGCACCCCCCCAACAAATAACAGCTTTTTCGTTGATTTCCATCCGTTCATTTTCTCACCTCTTTCTTCATGATGTAGTTTAATATAAGTCTTCTACTTAGAATTATACAATCTTAGCATTAAAATAAAAGAGTACTTAAGTCCTAATTCGCAAATAGATAAGTCTTGAGGTTTATGGTGCGTGTTTCTATAATTATTATACCTGTTTTCATGTGTAGTGGTTAACATGTTGGTTGGATAAAAGCAAGAAAAACACCTCCCATTCTTATTCATTTTGCGGTAAACTTATCCATGCAGATAATTTGGTATAATGAATGTATGAGAGGTGAAGGAGAACGCGCTTATGGAAGCTGTAATCAATGGCATTAAAATGTCTTATCAAATGGCAGGCGGTGGTTTTCCGCTCGTCTTTGTTCATGGATTTCCATTGAGCGGCGCGATGTGGCAGCCTCAATTGGAGGGGTTGGCAGACAAGGCTCAAATTATTGTGCCAGATCTACGCGGTTTTGGGGAGACACAAACCACCAGCGGAACGTACAGTATGGATATGCTGGCAAATGATATCGCTGCTTTTCTGGATGCACAGAATATCAATGCGCCAATTTTATGTGGTCTCTCTATGGGCGGGTACGTATCCATGGCGTTTTGCAAACGTTACGCCCGCTGGCTTTCGGGTTTGGTGTTGATTTCTACACGTTCGGGCGGAGATAGCGAGGAGGGCAAGGCTAACCGCGATAAAATGATCGCCACTACAAAAGATAAAGGAGTGAAAGCAGTGGCAGAGGAAATGCTTCCCAGGCTGTTGGCTGCAAAATCGCTCGATGAAAAGCCGGAACTGGTTAAGACGGTAAAAGGCATTATTGAAAAAGCGTCTGTTGAAGGGGTTGTCAACGCATTGGCAGGGATGAAGGAGCGCAGCGACGCGGCTGGCTGGTTGCCGCGTTTGGACATCCCGACGATCGTTATTCACGGCGCAGAGGATACGTCCATCCCGGTTGCGGAAGCAGAGGCGCTGACTGGGCTTATTCCTGGTGCCACGCTCAAGATCATTGCGGATGCCGGGCATTTGCCAAACATGGAGCAGCCGGAAAAATTTAACGAAGTCATCAGCGAATTTGTAAACTCATTTTAGTTGATTATGTTACTGTGTATAGATATAGGCAACACGAATATCGCCCTGGGGGTTTATCTTGATGAAAAATTGCTGGCGCGCTGGCGCCTGGCGACCATTTACGAGCGTATGCCGGATGAATTTGGCATACAATTGGTCAGTTTATTAACTCACCAAAAAATTGCTGTTTCTGCTCTGGATGGGTGTATTCTCGCCTCCGTAGTTCCGCCATTGACGGAGAAGTGGGTGCAGGTATGCAGAGAGTATCTTGGCATTGTTCCAATTGTGGTTAGTTCCCAAATGAAAACTGGAATAGAGATTCTCTACGAGGAGCCAAACGTTGTCGGCGCAGACCGGATCGTGGACGCGGCGGCTGCTTTTCGCCTCTATGGAGGTCCTGCTTGCATTGTGGATTTTGGAACGGCGACTACCTTTGACGCCATTACTGAAAGGGGAGAATACCTGGGGGGAGCCATTACCCCCGGTATCAATATTGCCGCAGAGGCGCTTTTCCAGCGCACAGCCAAGCTGCCGCGCGTTGAATTGGCTTCTCCGCCATCAGCCATTGGACGAAACACTACGCACTCCATGCAAGCCGGGCTGCTTTTAGGGTACGCGGCTATGGTGGAGGGAATGGTGGCGCGTTTTCGCAGTGAATTGGGCGCCACCATGAAGGTTGTTGCTACAGGGGGTTTGGCGGAGATCATCGCGCGGGAGACGGATGTGTTTGATTACATTGCTCCCTGGTTAACCCTGGAAGGGCTGCGGATGCTTTATGAAATGAATACATAAAACACAAGAGCTATGGAAGAAATAATACGCATCTCTACCCCCATTGACGGTAAAAACATTTTGCTGGGTGTTACGGGCAGCATTGCAGCGTATAAAGCGGCAGAACTCGCCAGTAAGTTGACCCAGGCGGGAGGGCAGGTTACCACTCTGTTCACTCCTTCGGCGTTACAGTTCATCAGCGCGGTTACGTTCCAATCTGTTACGGGCAGAGAAGCGTTGACTGACACGGAGTTGTGGGGAATGCGTGCACACGTACTGCACGTCAACCTGGCGCATACAACCGATTTATTTGTGATTGCGCCTGCCACAGCGAACACGATTGCCAAACTGGCGCACGGTATAGCAGATAATCTGCTCACTATTTCTGCCCTGGCTTATCATTCTCCGAACGAACAAAAACCCCTCATTATCGCCCCGGCGATGGACGGGGGGATGTTTTCCAATCCGGCTACGCAAACCAACCTGGAAATCCTTAAAAAGAGAGGGGCTATCATCGTTGGTCCTGAAGCAGGGCACCTGGCTTCTGGACTGGTGATGAAAGGGCGGATGAGCGAGCCAGCTACCTTACTGGGGCACATTCGCTGTGTGTTAGGGCGCAACGGCGCACTGAAGGGACGCCGGGTGGTGGTAACTGCCGGCGGCACGCAGGAACCAATTGACCCGGTGCGCGTGATCACCAACCATTCCTCTGGCAAACAGGGCTATGCCCTGGCTCAAGCAGCGGTGGACGCGGGGGCGCAGGTAACGTTGGTTTCCGCACCGGTGAGTCTGCCAGTGCCAGTGGGGGTGGATTGCATCGAAGTTAAAACCGCCGAGGAAATGGACAAAGCCGTCTTGCAGGCGTGTAAGGACGCCGACGTTTTGCTGATGGCAGCAGCAGTGGCTGATTATCGCCCGGTGCAGGCTGCGTCCCAAAAAATCAAGAAGCAAAACGCGCTGCGTTCGGTTGAGCTTGAGCCTACCCCCGATATTCTCAAAGCCATTGCCGCACTGCGCAAAAGCCTTCCCCGATTACGTGTGGTGGTTGGTTTTGCCGCAGAGACGGAGGCGTTGTTAGCCAACGCACGCCAAAAATTGGAAGCCAAAAACCTGGATATGATTGTGGCGAACGACGTCAGCGCCGTGGACGCCGGTTTCGGTGTGGATACAAACCGCGTCAGCCTTTTATACCGCGACGGGAAACAAGAAGCGCTGCCGCTGCTGAGTAAAAATGACGTCGCTGGGGTAGTTTTGCAGAGAGTGGCAGATTCTTTCCCCGCCTAACTACGGCTTTCGCAGGCTTGTTAGAAAACAGGGATGACTTTCTGGCAAAGCTGACAGGGCGCAAAGACGTGCAAGAACAGGCTTCGTCTTCCCAGACAAGCGGTTTGTGAGGCGTGCGGCAGAAGAAAGCCGGCGCGGTTACGTTTTGGCTGACATGGCGAGGATCTTTTTCTCCAGGGCGCGCGAATTCCGAATGGCAGGGGTGTAGTCTGGATTTAATTCCGCGGCTTTGGTCATGTATTTGAGCGCCACCTGTAAATCCTGTTTCGTCAGACCGGCGGTCTTGCCAAAACGCAGCAAGGCGACAGCCAGCATTGCGTTCAGTAAATAATTATCTGGGAATTCGTCCAGGGCTTGTTTGCCAAGCGCGACAGCGCGCGGCCAATCTTGCGTGCGAGATAGACGCTGCAATTCGAGGTAATAGTTAAGCCAGCGTACTGGCGCGAAATCTACGTAATGTTCTTTTAACCAGGCGACGTGCAAGCCAATTTCTTTGGCGTGTACACTGGAGTCAATACCTGGTTGGTTGAAACCCAGTAACGCTAAACAAAGCAACAAACGTGGATGGGCTGCTTCGGCGTCGTGTTTAATCACCGCACGCAGATAATTTACTGCCTGGGCAGATTGCCCTAAGCCCAAGGTTAATTCCCCCAACTCCAGCATTTGTTCCATAGTGGGAGGGCGCCGCCCAATTTCGTTTGCCAGTTTGCTGAGGCGCGATTGTTTTTGTTGAACGGTGGTCAACCTTGAAATAGCTTTTCCGCAAAACTGACAGCTTGTGATATCTTGGTCTTTTAAATTTGGTGCACCACAATATGGACAACCAGGCAATGTAGGCATACTTATCCCTCACTCAAAATAATTTCTATGTACTGGCAGCGAATGAATAGCCCTCAGAGATCGCTTTCATGTTAGCAGGTAGTAGCCGATGGTGGCGTTTTGGAAGCACTTCTTGAATGGCTTGTTTTACCGCATCTAGCGATACCAAAGTCTGTTTTGATAAATATGCTCCCAACATCACCATGTTGGTCAAACGACGCTCGGCGATTTTCTCGGCGATTTCGCTGGCAGGAATCATCACCTTTATTATATCATCTCGCACGAAATTGCGGTTTACCAACGATGCATTAACGACCATTATTCCGTTGGCTGGAATCTGCTTTTCATATTTATCAAAAGAGGGCAAGTTCATGGCTAAAACTGTTTGCGCGTAACGCACCAGCGGCGAGCCGATTTCCTCGTCGCTGATGATCACGATACAGTTAGCTGTACCGCCGCGCATCTCTGGACCGTAGGACGGGAACCAGGTAACGTGCAATCCCTCGTCCATAGCGGCACGCGCCAGCAATTCTCCCGTAAACAACACGCCCTGCCCCCCAAACCCAGCAATCATTATTTCGGTCTGCACAGTGAATTACTCCTCTGTCTCATTTGATCTTTATCTCTGCCACCGCCGGGTGGATTTTGAAATCTCCTAACGGAAAAACTGAAAGCATGTTCTCACCAACCCATTCTTGCGCCTGGGTTGGCGTCATGCCCCAGTTTGTGGGGCAGGTGGAAAGCATCTCCACCATAGAAAAGCCCAAACCACGTAATTGCGTTTCAAAAGCCATACGAATGGCTTTTTTCGCTTTACGAATGTTCGCCACGTCGTGTAAACTGCGCCGAACGATGTATCCTGCTCCGTCCAGAGAGGAAAGCATCTCGGACATACGCAGCGGAAAGCCTGCCCTCTCTACGTCTCTGCCGGTGGGGGAAGAGGTGGTTTTTTGCCCGGGCAGGGTGGTGGGAGCCATCTGACCACCGGTCATGCCGTAATTGGCGTTATTGAGAAAGAACACGGTAATATTTTCTCCCCGCGTGGCGGCGTGGACGATTTCCGCGGTGCCAATGGACGCCAGGTCGCCGTCTCCCTGGTAAGTGAAAACGACTGTATCAGGCAAGACGCGTTTGATGCCGGTCGCCATGGCGGGTGCTCTACCGTGTGGCGCTTCAGTAAAATCTACACTTAAATAGTTATACGAGAAAATTGAGCAACCCACCGAGGCTACGCCGATTGTTTTCTGGCTAATGTTCATATCCTCCAACACTTCGGCGATCAGGCGATGTGCAATGCCGTGTGTACAGCCGGGGCAGTAATGAGTTACCACATCCACCAGCGCATGCGGGCGCTCGTAAACCAATTGCATATCTTTCACAGTTTCTAGCATGTGCTCACCTTCCTGAGTATGTAAGAGTACGGGCTTCTTCCAGGCGCTCTAACCACAGCAAGATGGGGTCCTGTTCTGTGGGGATGGGTTCATAAGCCAGGCGGCGAATTTCCCCCAAAATCTCATCTGGGAAGGGGATGATGCCGCCAAACCGCCCGTAGAAACCCACGTAGGTTTGACGTGCAACAATGCTGCGCACATCTTCATACATTTGTCCGGCGTTCATTTCCACCACAAGAAATGCCTTAGTGCGCCGGGCAAGCTCGGCGATAACGTCGGTGGGAAAAGGAGAGACAGTGATGGGACGCAACAGCCCCACGCGAATGCCCTCGGCGCGCGCAGCGCGCACAGCCGTCAGGGCAATTCTGCCAGAGGTGCCGAACCCCACCAAGACAATTTCGGCGTCATCCAGGTAATACTCTTTGAAACGCACTTCATTGGCGCGGATTTCGTGCCAACGTTTGAGTAAATGGATGTTTAAGCCTTCTTCTAGCTTGGGGTCGAGAAATATTGAGGTGAGCAGCCGGCGCTGTCTTGTTCCCTTGCCCGAAATTGCCCATTCGGGCAACTTCCAATCCTTTTGCTTACGATGTGCCGGTTTTAAGGGAGGTAATACTGCCGGCTCCATCATCTGACCCAGGGCGCCATCCAGAAGCACAACTGCCACGCTGCGGTATTTCTCCGAAAGGTCAAAAGCCAGGGAGGTGTAATCCACCGCTTCCTGGACAGTTGAGGGCGCCAGGGCGATGGTGTGGTAATCACCGTGGGCGCCGTTGTGCACAATCTGATTGTAATCACTCTGAGCTGGGTCCACGTTGCCCAAGCCTGGTCCGGCGCGCATGACGTCCACCAGTACGAAGGGCACTTCTGTGGCAGCGATGTAGGAAATACCTTCCAGCATCAGGCTTATTCCGGGTCCAGAGGAGGAGGTCATCACTCGCGCACCGGTACAAGCCGCTCCGTAAACCATGTTAATGGCAGCCAATTCACTCTCTGCTTGAAGAAATACCCGCCCTTCTTCAGGCATTCGTTTCGACAACCATTCTAATAATTCTGTTTGGGGTGTAATGGGATAACCGAAGTATGCGTCCAAGCCCACGCGGACGGCTGTTTCGGCGATGGCGTAATTTCCTTTGATTAATACCCGATCCATTCTTTCCTCCTACGCAGTTTGTTTTTCTTTTGTTTGCGGTGCTTCACGAAATACGGTAATGGCTGCCTCTGGGCAAACCAGGGCACAGACAGCGCATCCGGTACATTTATCACCGTTTAACTGCGCGGGATGGTAGCCGGTCGGATTTAAACGATCTTGAGCGAGTTCCAATACCTCCATTGGACAGGCGCTGACACACAATTCACAAGCTTTACAAAACGGTTCATCAACAACTACCCAACCTTTAACTGGCATTCACGCCTCCATTGTAAAATACTTACAATTAAATTTTACCACAAACTGGGTATGTCAAACAATTCCCTTGAGGTAAAATTAACCAAATTGTGAGGAAATTATGTTGAG
>CAZGDA010000010.1:0-40060 GCA_964524425.1 uncultured Anaerolineaceae bacterium
TCCTGAGGTAGGACTCGAACCTACAACCCATCGGTTAACAGCCGATTGCTCTGCCGATTGAGCTACCAGGGAACGGCATAGTCAGAAAAAGGGCGCTTGCCCTTTTGACGGATTAATTATACGCTTTTCTGCCCGCATTGTCAAGGATGCGGCTTGAGATTTTTTGCGTGCGCTCAACACTTTCAAGCGCCCGATGCAGACCTGTCAGGTCGGTAAATATAACCCCGCCAACACTCGCAAACGGGCGGGCGCACAACGCAGGGTGTTTCGACGCAAGGCAGGCGCGCGGCTTGGGGTTTCCCGAGGCGCGCCTGCCTTGTTTTGCGTGGAAGGCGCACAACCGCCGATTAACCAGCGGTCTTGTACTGCACTGCCTGGCGTTCGGCGCGGATTTCCTGGGCGGCGCGGGCGAGTTCGCGTTCCTTCTCCTGGCGCTGCTGGTCTTGTTGCTCGATCTGGGCGCGCGTCTCGGCGTGCGATTTGTCCAGTTCGGCAAAGGAAGCGATCTGGCGGTCGAGGGTCTCCATCGTCAGGCGGTGCATCGTTGCCAGCGTGTCGCGCGAGACCACGCCGCGTTTCATGTCCTCCAGCACGGCTTTGTCGTGGGCGTTCAGTTCCTCGGCGTTCTTGACGATGAACTCGTTGATCAGTTGCACGGTCTGGCTGTTCATCTGCTGATACTTGCGCTGCAAGTACAGGGCGATGCCCATCTGCATCTGGAAGACGTAAATCGGCACGAGGATGTTGAGCGTGTCTTGGATCTGACCGATGAGCAGGGCGTTGTCGGTGCGCAGCGTCATCAACTGCGTGCCCATGCTGCGCAGAGTGGCTGCGCCGAGTTCCAGGTTCATCAGGCGTGTCTTGAGCACTTTTTCGATGATCATCACCTGCAGCGTGGCTTCAGAAACGGCGTCGTCGTCACGTGCCGCATCCACGGTAGCTTTGAGCTGCGGAAGGCGTTCGTTCACCAGTTGCGTGCCAGCGAAAGCCATCAACGCCAGGCGCCGCGCCGCGGGTTTGCGGTTCACTTCCAGTTGTTGCAGAGTGATGCCGTTCTTCTCTAGCACTTCAATGCCGTGCATCAGGGGCGTCGTCGCCTGGTTGATCTCGTCCAGCGCCTTGTCGAATTTGCGCTTGAACGCCTGGACGCGGCTGAGCAGGGTGTTAATCAGAGGAATTTTCGTCAAAAGCCAGCCCTCGGGGGTTTCTGGCAGCAGGCTCAAATCCACCGAGCGGATCGCCTGGCGCAGTTTTTCCATGCTCTTGCCCGCCGGGGAGCTTTCAATCGTCCACACCGGCACTTGCAGCAAGCCCTGCGTGATCTGCGAGAGTTGCTTCTCCTGCGCCCCGCCAAATTGCTGGATGGCGATCTCATCGTTGACCGGGATGGCGGCAATGATGCCGGGCAGTTCTTCCTTCTCTTCTGGGGTGGGGATAAAGCGCGCTTCTTGTGCCGCGCCAACCAGCCCTTCGTTTTTGGTATCGTCGTTCGTCGTCATTTTATTCTCCTTATGAATAATACAGGTATAAACTTCAACCGATAAACCTGCCCGAGGCAGTTCAAGTCCATTCCAAACTCATTGGCATTGGTTTGCATCCAGCAGGCAGCCATTCACCATTTCAATTACCTCCGGCGCGGGCAGCGGCAAAGCGTTGAAAATCGTCTGCGGGATAGCCACCTTGTCGAAGATCGCCACGTCGTTGGTTATCCCTGGCAAACCGCTGCGGAAGCCGTGCATCTCCCAGGCAATTTTTTGGATGTCTGCGTCTTTCATGGCTTCCATAAAGCGCCGCCCGTTGCCGTCCAGCGCCAGGATGGGGTGATCGGACCACACGGTAGGGTCCGGGTAGATGATGCGGATTTCGCTCTTGTAGCGTTCCATCGCCTGCGGGTTGAGGCGCGAAAACTCCAGTATCTGCGATTCGTAACCGACCATCAGTTTATACCTGCCCACCCCTTCAGTGATGAAGGCGTCGAAGGCGTAAGCGCTGGAGGATAACTGCAACCCCTGGGCGTCGTAGATTTTACGGATGTCTTGCAAGACCGGCTTCACTGTGTCTACGCTAGCCACGTCCCCTCCCGCCAGCAGGTTGGCGATGAGCAGGTACATCATATTGGCGCTGTTGGAGTGGTTGGGATCCGACGACTGGATGGTGATCGGACCGGTGATGCGTTCGGTTTGGATGTCCTCCCAGCGCACGCCGCTTTTGGTCATCTCGAGCAGCTTCTTCATGTAAAGCAGGTATTCGACGTTGTCCACGACCACGACCACTTTTTCCTTGATGAGCGCCTCGGTGGGTTGCCGCCAGGAATAAACCACGATCGGGCTGCGCAATATGTTTTCGCTCTTGTATTGCGGAAAATCGCCGAGGGTGTGGTTTTGCTCAAAGACCACCACCGCCGAACTGTTGCTCGGCCAAAGGAAGTTGATTGCCTGTTCCTGGAGCAAGGCAGTGGAAAGCCGCACCTGTTCCAGGGAACCCATCTTGGAGAAATGCACCTCGAGACCGTACTTGTCGCGCAAGATGCGCACCACCTCGGGGTTTTGCATCAAATCACCTTTTTCCGAGCCGCCCACGCCGTTGATCACCGCGAAAGGCAGCGCCGTAGGGCTGGGTATTGGCGTGGGAAGCGGCGCCGGGCGCGTGTTCTGATACACGCTCCAGCCGGTGAACAGCGCTCCGACGAGCAGAAAGGCGATCACTAAAATAATCAGGCTACGATAACGGTTCATGGCTCACTCCTCTTGATGGAGCTTCAAAAACTCCACCGTGGTTATAAAGGCGGTTGCATCGTTGTGGTTCAACCCCTGGCGAAATCGTTTGGCTTTTTCCAGCAAAGCCGGCATCATGCTCTCGAAGGTGTGCATGCCCTGGCGCGCCGCCGCACTGGCTTTATCGGGGTGGGTGAGCAGGTCGAGATATTCCGCGGCGCTCTCGTTCAGGTTGCGGTAAAACCTCTCCATCTGGACGATGATGTCTGGGTTGATCGGAGCGCTTTTCTCTGCCACGTCCCCAATCAGTGGGTCAATCGTATCTGCGGTTTGCGCTAGCAAAGCGGTGGTGGGGTTGTGCAGGGGGCGGTTTAGGTTTTGCAGGTCGCGCCGCAGGGGCAGGACGTATTGCAGGCGCACGTCCTGCATGTCCTTGATTTGCGCAGCCAATACCTCCTGTTGGGTCACTTCTTGCTTGCTGCGCACGTCAATGATGACGAACACCGCCACGGCGATGATACTGCCTGCGACCGCGCCAATCATGGCGTTTTGGGCGAGCAAGCCAGCGGTGATGAAGGTGATCAAACCCGCAGGTACAGTATACAACATGGCGTGTTCCGGTTTTGGGTGCCAGCCGGACGATTTATTGTTTGCCATCCCAGCCTCCTTTGATTAATTGTTGCCTTTGGCTTTCTTGAAAGCCTCGATCAGGTCGCTTTTCCCGTCCAGAACAGCGCCCCAGGTGGCGCGGGCGACCTCCTGTAATTGACTTTCGTCTGCGTCCCCAAACGTGATGGCGAACACGGGCACCGGCGTCTTCGTGGAAGCGGCGGCTTCGAAAAACCGCTCCGCCCCACCGGTGTTGCTCTTGCCGTCGGTCATTAAAATCACCGCCGGAAAGCGATTGGCGCTGTTGGCGTTCTGGGCAATTTGATACGCCCTTTCCAGGCAAGTGTACATATTCGTGCCCCCGCCGGTATCGTGGCTGGCGATGTGTTCTTGCAGCGCCAGTAAATCTTTGGCGTTGTTGCCGTCCACCTGCCAGGGTCCAGCGTTGACTTGGGCATTGAAGGTCATAACGTAGGTCGTGTCGTTGGTGCCGGCTTGCAGGTAATTTTTAGTTGCCTTTTCCTGGTCAAAGATTTCACTCGTGGCGTTCACCAACGCAGCCCAGGGGTCGCCGCTCATGCTGCCGGAAGAATCCAGGCAATACACCGTAAAACTGCCCTTTCTCCACTGGTTGGCGTAGCGCAAAAGCGCTTCCTGCAACACTTCGCGGTTGGGGAAGGTTACCGGTTCGATGATCAAACTGGGGTTGATACCCCAATCCGGGTTAAACACCTTAGGGTCAGGGTTTTCAAGGGTGAGACCGACCCCGTGCGTGCGGCGTCCCAGGGCGAGAATGCGCGCCTGGACTGCGTCGGAAAGCAGGTATTCCTGCAGGGCAGTGAAGATTTTCTCTTTTTCTGGATTGTTGTGATCAATGAAACCCAGCGGGCTGTCGGAAACAGGCAGCCCGTTTGGGTACAGCGCATACAGCGGAGGTTTGTTTTCCTTTAGCAATTCCTGGTTTGCCTCGATGACCAGGCTTTCGTAGATGAAAATCAACGGGCATTGCTCGTAATTTGCCAAGCATGTGTCCTTGAGAAAGCCGGTGGACTCGGAGCTTTTGTCAATTTGATTTAGGTACGTTTGAACGCAGGTTTGCAGACCGGCGTCGTTGAGCTGCTCCATACTCAACGGGACTCCGCTGGCGTTGCCGGCGCAATGGTTGAGCAGGGCGAAATACGTCCCCGCCCCGCTGTTAGATTGGGTGGGGTTTGTCATCCAGGCGTCAACCTTGCCAGAGCCGACCAGTTCGACGATGTCGCCGAAAGTAAGCCCCTGTTTGCCCACCAGTCCCAGTTTTTCTGCCAGGGGCAGCGGCAGCGCTGGAACGACCGGGCTTTTGAAAATTGACTCGGCATTCGTAACGTAGCTGCGATTACCCAAGTCAATCCACATGCTGTGCGCCGGCCAAATGGCGTCGAAGGGGATGTCATCAGCTTTGTCTACCCTGGTGGCGTTAGACAGGTCCACGCTGCCCTTTTTGAGGAACAAACACTCGTAGCTGTGCTCGCGGCACCACGGTTCGATGATCTCGCTCCAGATCAACGCATTTTCACTTCCCGAACCGATCGTAAAGGCGTTTTTATGGTCTTTAACCGGCGCCGAAGATTTTGAAGAACAAGAGACGACGTTTAATGACACAATCAACACGAACACGATCAGGAATAGTTTTTTCTTATCCATTGATTTTCTCCTTCAAAATGAACGAAACAACGTCCTCTCTTTTAAAACCAGACGGTTTTCTCGGTTGTAATATTTTCTTCGCAAAAGCATTTCACAGGTAAAAGCAGAAACAGCGGTGAGGGGCTGCCGTAGAGCCGCAAGACGCTTCTCATACCCACGCGCAACTGATGTGCGTTCACGAAAAACCCTCCTCAAAACAAATGCCCATTTTGTATACGCATTTCTGAATAACTGGTTTCCAGAACCAAGACGATTTGGCTGCTTTACTGCGCGGCTTGTTCTTGCGCAACGAACAACGCCCCTCAACGAAGGATTAGACGGGAATGGATTTTGTTTCAAGTTAGGTGGAAAAGTCTCTCTTTGGGAAAGGCGCCCAAGTTTTCGTTCTGCAGCGGCTGCGGAGGAAACCTTGTTCATTAAAAAGCCGGGACGTGAAATCTTCGTAACAGGCAAGCACACCTTAGAATGCCGCTATCCTCTGGCGGTTTCAGGACAAAGGTAGATATGCCAACATCTACCCTTCGGATTATAGCCATAAGCAATCTGCTTGTCAAAGCGACAGTGTTAACAGTGTGTTAGATATGTTAACAGCGTGTAAATTTTTTAATAAGCTAGAGATTTCTGTCCCAAACGCAACCCCGCTTGTTTCCTTGACGGTGTTGCAGGAAAATGATATACTCACTCAGTGAGTATATCGCGATGAGTAACCGCTCCTTTGCCAGCGTCATTTCCCCTGAGTTTGTTTTGCTGGGGTTTCTCGCCCAGACCCCGGCGCACGGCTACGACTTGTGTCAGTCTATTATGACCAACCTGGGACAAATTTGGCACATCAGCTTGAGCCAAACCTATAACATCCTCAACCGTCTGGAAGCGCAGGGCTACATCAGCGGCGCCGTTCACCCGCAGGAAAAATTGCCCAACCGGCGTATCTTTCACCTCACCCCCACAGGAAGGCAGCGTTTTGTGGAATGGTTGTACACGCCCACCCCGTTGAGTGGGCGCGCCATTCACCTCGAATTTGTTTCGCGCCTTTTCTTTGCCTATTGCCAGGAGCGCCAGTTTGCCTTGCGCCTCATTGATGCTCAAATCGTCGAGACCGAAAAAGGGCTTGCCCAACTGCGTGAGATGGTAGATGGTTTGCCAGCCGAACAGGTGTTCAACCACCTCGGTATTGACCTGCGCGTTTCCCAAATTAAAACCATTCTGGGCTGGTTAAACCACTGTAAAGATACGTTCGCGACACAGGAGTAAGATATCGTGGCAGTGAAGGGTTTCTTCTAGTAACAGCTTATCAAAGCCGGAGAAAGGGACGAGTGATTGATTTGCAAAATTTGAAAATTGGTGATTTTAAAGAGGATTGAATGCGAAAAAAAACCAGTATATATATTTTATTGATCATGGCTTTGTTGCTCAGCGCGTGTGCGTCCCCGACGCCAACGCTTGCGCCTACGGCTGCACCCGCCGCCCAGGCAGAAGTCGTGCAACCTACCCCCCCGCCCGCGCAGGAAGCTGGCGGCGCCGTAACAGTAACCGATGCCCTGAAACGCAGCGTTTCTTTTGCCAAGCCGCCGCAGCGCATCGTGCTCACCGGCAAGGCAGTCTTTATGATCGCTGACGCCATCTATACCTTCCCCGAGGCAGCCCAGCGTATTGTCGCCACAGGCAACACTACCCAGGGCAAGGGTCCCAGCTTCATCCCCATGATTGACCCCGCATTTGACAAGAAGACCCTGTTGGAAGATGCAGCCAGTGCAGACCAGATTGCCGCGCTAAAACCAGATGCGGTCATTCTCAAGAGCTATCTGGCGGAAAAAGTGGGCGCGCCCATAGAAACGCTGGGAATCCCCGTGGTGTACATTGACTTTGAGACGCCGCAGCATTATCCGCGCGATCTGCAAACGCTGGGACAATTGTTTCAAAATGAGGCGCGTGCCCAGGAACTCATCGCAGCTTACCAAAACCGCCTGGATAAAGTTACAAACACGCTTGCCACGTTGAAAGACGAGGAAAAGCCGCGCGTTCTCTTATTGTACTACTCGGAAAAAGACGGCGACATCGCCTTTAACGTCCCGCCAACGAGCTGGATGCAGACGCAAATCGTAGAGACGGCTGGCGGAAGCGCAGTCTGGAAAGACGCCAACCTGACTCAGGGTTGGGCGAAGGTCAATCTGGAACAAATTGCCGCCTGGGACGCCGACCAGATTTACATCATCGCTTATTTTAACAACGTCAAAGAGGTGGCGGAAAAACTTAAACAAAGCGCCGAATGGAAGAACCTGCGCGCGGTCAAAGAGGATAAACTATTTGCCTTTGCGGGTGATCTAATCAGTTGGGACCAACCCGACACACGCTGGATTTTAGGGCAATTGTGGATGGCGAAGCAGCTCCACCCAGATAAATTTGGCGACCTTGACATTCTGGCTGAAGTGAAGGCGTTTTACAAAGACATGTACGCCATGGACGAAGCCGCGGTTGAAAAGAACATCCTTCCCAATTTGATGGGTGACGTTCAGTAATCCTCCCGACCTTGCGTTATAAGCTTGGGAACGTGTCATTCTGAGGGCATAACGCCACAGGATGGCACGTTCTCTATCTGAGGGCATAGCGAGGCTGTCTGGAAAGAAGAGCATGCTTTTATTCATACCGTCTGTGGTGTATCTCTGAGAAATCTAATCCAGATCTGGAATGAAAAATGCAAACACATACCTTTTTAGACAGCCCCACGTTCTCTTTAATCACGATGTGTTTTCCCTCCAGCAGCCTCTTTACACCCCCAGCAGATACAGGAAACCCATGATTGGGTCAATGCTATTCGCGATGGCGTGCACCACAATCGAAGGCAGTAGACTCTGCTTGCGGTAAGCCGTGTAAGCCAGCGGCAAAGTGATCAAAAGCCGCGTAACCAACAGCCACGGTGTAGTGAAATGATACAACGCAAACAGGAAACTGTTCAGAAGGACTGCCCACAAGCGCAAATGGGAGAGGCGTGGCAGTAAATAACCGCGAAAGTAGAGTTCTTCTGTAATGGATATGCCGACGACAAACACAATCAGGCTGGCGATGTTGACAATCCACAAGGCGCGTGTACTGAACCCGCCTTCCAGTCCAGTGTCCAGCTTAAACCAATCTGGGATGCCGGAGAAAATCGCCGTTTCCAAAAAACTCGTCAGTGGAGCTGATAGGACGAACAGCGCTAACACAGCCACAAAGGTAATAACGGTCCAGAGAATGACTGACCCCACCGAAAGCGGCTGGCGGTAGAGAATGACGCCCTCTAAAGAAAACCGCCCGTTGCGCTTTTTCCCCTGGTAGAAAAGATATCCCAACTCAAGAGGGATATTCACGCATAAGACTGTGATCAACTAGGGCATGATCGAGGGGAAGCCGGCTGCCTCAACCGGTCGCGCCAATAAACAATACACACCTAGCGCCGCCAAGCCAGGGGATAAATGCAAGACGACTGATTTCCACAACGGATGGTCTTCTGCATTTTGGTGGAAAGTGGATTCCTCGAAATGCGATGGGTTGGTTGGAATGTTGCTCTGATCCATGTCTTCCATGTCTTCTATGTATCCTTGATATTATATAGTTGTGAGTCAATGCTTATGTATTGTTATGATTAGGAACTCAAACGGTTGACGTAATCAACTCCACTTCAGCGACTTCACTCTTTTGCTCCCTTGTACACGACCTCGAACAAGATGCGGTCGGGCGACTCGAACATGACCTGGTAATAGGTCTGGCTTGCGTCGGCGCAGAACTCCGGGCGGTGGCGCGGTGTATCGAACAAAGCTGCCACGCCGTGCTGGCGCAGGTACGCCACTGTTTCGTCCACTTCAGCCTGTGTGGTAGTCCTAAACGCCAGGTGGTTCATGCCCGGACCGTCGTAATCGTTGCTCACTTTTTTCGCCTTGCCGATAAACCACAGGCTGGAGCCGTCGGCAGCGCCGCCGCCGACCTCCTTTTCGCCCTGGTAGAGAATTGACCAGCCCAAAAACGTCAACAAATCTTTGTAAAACGGCAGGTTTGCGGCGTCCACGAAAAACTCAATGTGCCCAAATTTCGTTTGCATAAGCTCCTTCCTGTTTTTGAGAGTATTGGATTGGTGATGACCACCCCGCTATATTATATCTCGTTCTGGCGCGTTTTTCACCCAGGCGGAGCAATGATCAGCGAAGTCATCGTCAGGGAACCTGCAATGGGCTGGTCGTTGAAAAATGTAATCGTCTCGTCCTCCTCTTGCAGGGCGAGTGCATACAACAACGGCAGATAATGTTCCGGTGTCGGCACCGCCAGTTCCACGGCTTTACCCAGCGCAGTATAATGGATCAACCCATTGTGGTTGTGCTCGCGGATCAATTTCTTCAATAATTCGCTGGCTTCGATCGCCCAATCCAGCCCGAAAGGCTCGTTGATGTTGCGAGAGTCGCTCCACGGCAGGCTCATACGGCGCAGGTTGTGCACTATGTTACCGCTGCCGAGGATGAGCACGCCCTGACGGCGCAGCGCAGCCAACTCCTGCGCCAGGTCGTAATGACCTTGCGGCGGTTTCGTGCGGTCTAAACTCAATTGCACCACCGGAATATCTGCGTCCGGGTACATTTGCATCAACACGCTCCAGCAGCCGTGGTCCAGTCCCCATTCCTCGTCGAAACTCACCTCGGTGATGGTCAAGGCATGTTTCACCTCGTGAGCCAGCCAGGGGCTGCCCGAGGCGGGATATTGTGTCTTGTACAGCGCCTGGGGAAAACCGCCAAAATCGTGAATCGTGCGCGGCTTTTTCATGGCGGTTACCAGGCTGCCCCACGTTTCCCAGTGCGCCGAAACGCACAGGATGGCTTTGGGTTTGGGCAGGGTTTGGGCAGTCTCGCGCCAGCCGCGCGAAAAGGAATTGTCCTCAATAGCATTCAACGGGCTGCCGTGCCCGATGAACAGGACGGGCATGCGTTCTGCGCCGTCCGCCTCTTTGCCTGATTTGTGTGTTTCTTCAAGGTTCATAGTACCTCCTGTACGCAGCCAAACGGTGTTCCGATTGTTCACTACCTTTCTTGCCCGTTTTTAATGCCTCTTAGGATTGGTCTTGTGTATGGAAAGCAGGCTGCGGGCGAGCCTGCACGCCATTTTTCTCCAGCACAGAGATGAGCCGCCCAAATTCCGGCATCTCGTTATTCCACAGGCGTAAGATATTTCCGTCGCGCAGGTTTACGACGATCCCCGTGCCGAATGGATCGTCCAGCCCACCCAATGCCTGTCTGCCGGCGCGCGTCCCTCTTTTTTGGGATAAGACCATCAAGAGAATCAGCATCCTCAAGAAGAATTGCGCACCGCCGGAAAATTCCAGCGTGAAGGGCGCGTAGTCCAGCATGTCGCCATAAAGGTATTCTTTGGAAGACAGTCCGCTTACCTGTAAGCGGTCGGGCAGGATGCGGATGCTGTATGCCTCGTTTAAGGTTGCTAAAACGAAGAACAAACATCCCAAAAGCGCCATGAGCCACGTGATCCAAAATAATATCGCCCAATCCGGGTCAAAGGGGTGCGATTGTGAAATTAGGAACGGCACGGCGAAGAAGAATGTGCACCAGATCACCCCGGCGAAGTCTACCAAGATGACGTGGCGCAGCGGCGGGTAACACAACACGTTACTGGATGGTTTGCGCCAGGGCAGGAATGCGTACCCCGCCAAACCAAACAAAACCAGCCACAGGCTGAGAAAGCGGAAAGGGTAACGCAAACTGGCTGGGGTCGCATAAGAGGGTCTCTCGCGGCTGGAAATGTAACTCACGGAAAGGTATTGCGGCGGCTCGGCGTCTTCCAGCACGATCCAAAACACCCCCCCGCCGTAGGATTCCTTCTCAAAGGCGGTGTAACGGCTGGAAAGTTCCCTGAAGGGAGGCTCTGAAGGCGAGAAATAACCGCCGGTTACGGAAGCGAAACTATCTTTTTCCAATCTTTTGTCCCAGCCGGGCGGGACGGCAGACCCGTTGCTGGCGCCCTGCACAGCCTGGAAAATCTCTTTCCACGCTGCGCCGCGCACGCTTTCCAGCCGCCCAGCTATTTTATCGGCGACAAATTCGTCCAATGTCTTTCCGGCTGCTTCTTGCGCCATGATTTCTTCCAGAGTCAGGGGAGAGGGAGTTCCCATTGCCACGGGGATGGTTGTTTGCCCTGCTGCCGGCGTTGCTGCCGGAGCGGCTTGTTGCGTGATCTCGGCGATTGCGGAGTAGAAATTTTGCATCCCCTTGGCGGGGTCAGGGTCATCTAAAGCCGCGATCGCAGTCGTAAGCAGATCGCTCTTTGCCCATTGTGTGGCAAAAGCCTGGCTGGACATCACCGGATTTGGGTGGAGCGTTTCCGCGTAGCTTTTTTGGAAATCTTCTAGGGTAACGCGCAGCGTGGAGGCAGGTGTGTAGAAAGAAAAAACTGCCGCCAGAAGGAAGAAAAACAAACAGACGTGCCGCGTAACACTGAGCATAGGAAAACCTCCTTACCAAGAGAGCATGGAAAAAGGGACTCTTCCCTGACACAGAAGGATTGTTGTTTTTCGTTGTGCTATGGAAACGCAGTGAAAGCAGCTTAACGCGCTATGTATATTATAGCGAAAACTCGCAAAACATACAAAGAGCGTGTATTAAGCGAGAAAAAACACAGGCTCCATTGTTTTCTTGCAAGATTGTAGCGTCTGGTTAACTTACGTCTGTATTTCCCTTGCCAGTGAATTTTATTAAATCTCTGACAAAGGACGTCCAATCGTCCAGGTGTTCCACAAAGCCGACACTCTGTAAATATTGCAGGTCTAAATAAGCGCCGTAAACCACTTCTTTTTCAAGCTGGCACATGTTTGCCAGCCCGTTGGCGGTGTATAAAGCAGTCGTAAGGTCTGCCTTGTCGGATATGTGCGCTTCGGGTCTGTGGTGAAATGTGATCGCCTCAATAATTGGGTTGGGCAATCCCCAAATTCCTAACAAGTATGCGCCCATTTCGGCGTGAGAAGTGCCCAGGACTTTGTATTCCGCTTCAATAGAAGTCAACCCCTTTTTATGAAGAGGCACTCTCTGGACGTAAGCGGGGATTTTAAACAGTAATAACTTGCCGATATCGTGCAAGATGCCTGAAACGCGGGCGTTTTCTTGATCCTGCAAACTGAGTTTTAAACTGCGCGTGATGTGGTGAGCCAGACTGCTGACCATCAGGCTGTGTTTCCACAGGGCATCAATGGAAACGGGCGTGTTGGAACGCCCCTGGAATTCAGAAAAGACCTGGATTCCTAGAACCAGCGCCTTTACGGTGTTCAGCCCCAAAATGGTTACTGCCCGCTGTGGGCTGCTGACCGTATCCGCAAGACCGAAAAAGGCAGAATTTACCAGTTGCAGGATTTTCGCCGTCATCGCCGTATCTTGTGCGATGATGTTGCCAACGGATTGGGAGCTGGCTGTTCCAGATTGAAGCTCTTTTACAAGGCGGTTGTATACGAGGGGCACACTCGGCAATGTTTTAATGCCGGTGATGATGCGCAGCAGGTGCGGGTCTGAAAGCGAGTCGCGCAGCCGGCAGGCGCGCTCCACAATTGGGTAGATTTGCTCGATATCGAATGGCTTGGGAATCATCTGGTGCGCCAACGGCGTGGATTTAACTGCCTGGATGTCGCTGGTGGTGCCAGAGAGCATAAAGCGGATCACGCCCGGGTAATTGCGGCTGACCACGTCTAATACATGATTGCCATCCATCAAGGGCATTTGCATGTCTGTAACGATGGCGTCGAAAGATGCTTTGGCTAGTTTTTCTAAGGCTTCCTTCCCCGATGAAGCGAAATCCGCCTCCCAAACGTTGGCGTATTTGTTCACGGACGTCATCATATCTTTGAGAATCAAAGCATCGTCATCTACGAATAAAATAGTATGTTTTTGTTTTATCATCTAACTCCTGTTTTGAACAAAACGCCCGCCAATTCCCTTGTATCGGTTATTCTCCTTTCAGGTATTCGGCAACCGTTTACCTTGGAGGTATGGTTGACCACGATGATATGCCCTCGCGAATCCCGGCTGTAAAATTCCAGATAATTGGGATAAACCATCAAAAACGATAATTATCGCTGCCAGGGATGATTTCCTTTGGAATAGCTGGAGTCCACGAACGTATAAACGCCAGAATGACGTGATCAAGAAAATTGGCGTCATTATTTATATTATAGCAAAGAAAACAACCTTGACCATAGATCTAAGCATTATTTTACTCCTATCGCTTCTCGTTTTGGGGTAAGAAAAAACTGGAATTCGTCAAAACATGTCTGACAAATCGTGATAAACTAAGGACGGGAAAAAGACCATCGGATAACAGGGTAAGTGGGAAGCTGCCTTGCCGTCTCAACTAACCAGGCTCTCATCCTATCCTGCGTTGTTTTACAAACCGTAAAAAGCATACCTGTATTGATTGGAGTGAAAAAATTGACCGAAACTTTAAATTTCAAACGTCAAGAACAATTCACCTTTAGATATATCCGTGCCATGTCCCTGGGACTTGGATTCCTGGCAGCCGGTGCCGGAACAGCCTGGCTGTTTTTTCCAAGCCTTGCCCAATTGTTATATCTGGCTGTTTTGCTTTTTTTGGCGGCAGCCATTACCGCCCTGTACCCGCTTTTTTACCGGCGCAAGCACCCGACGACTGGCGTTTACATTGCTCTCCTCGCTGCCATCCTGGCTAGCAGTCTCGGTTTCCTGCTCGTACCTCACACTGTTATGGGCGCAGTCTGGGGATTTGCTGCCGCCATCTTTATGGCAGCCCTGTTCCTGGGCAAGAGAGGGTGTTTGTGGACGACCGCAGCCATTCTGTGCGTTGAAACCATCAGTGTTTTTTGGGCGCAGTCCGTCCACGCACAAATTTTCAATCCCATTCCTGAAACCCTGGGGGTAGGGATTGTGTTACTGTTTGGTTTGCTGCCGCCGCTTGTTATGGCGTGGGTGGTATATCATAATTTCAGCGGGCAAAATGGTTTTCTGGCGCGTGCCTTGGAACAAAGCACAGCCGGATTGCAAAAACAACAAATGACCCAGGAAGCGACGCACAAGACAGACCGGCGCGCGCTGCAATTACAGGCTGCGGCGGAGGTCTCGCGCGCCACAGGCAGCATCCTCAACCCAGACGAGCTGATCCGCCAGGTGGTTGAGCTGACGCGCGAAAGGTTCGGGCTGTATTACGTGGGCTTGTATCTCATAGAGCACAACGACAGCGCACCCGCAGAAGTCGGGAAATGGGCTGTGCTGCGAGCCGGCACGGGCGAACCGGGGCAGTTGATGGTGGAGCGCGGACGCAAAATAGAAGTGAATGGCGATTCGATGGTGGGTTGGTGTATCGCTCACCGGCAGTCCAGGCTGGCGGAAGACGTGAGCGAGGAAGCTGCATTGCTGAAAAACCCGTTGCTGCCGGGTACGCGTTCCAAATTGGCGCTGCCGCTCATCAGCCGTGGACAAGCCATCGGCGCGATGACGTTTCAATCCTCTCAGCCAGCCGATTTCACCGAGGACGATATTACCATCCTTCAAACCATGGCAGACCAACTGGCAAACGCCATAGAAAACGCGCGCCTCTTCAGTGAACTCAAACTGGCGCAGGAAGCCCTGGCAAGACACGCCAAGCAACTGGAAGATACGACCACCTTCCTGGATTCGGTGATTGAAAACCTGCCCAGCATGATTTTTGTCAAAGACGCCGTGGACTTGAAGTGGGTGCGCTGGAACAGGGGCGGTGAGGAATTGTTGGGTATTCCACGCGAAGAATTGATCGGCAAATCCGACCACGATTTCTTCCCCCGCGAACAGGCTGATTTCTTTCACGCCAAAGACCGCGAAGCCCTGGCGGGGAAAAAATTAGTCAACATCCCCGAAGAGTACATCCAAACCCGCAAAGGGTTGAAAATCTTGCACACTTTGAAAGTGCCCATTTTAGACGCCGATGGTAATCCGCAATACCTTTTGGGCATCTCCGAAGACATCACCGAGCGTAAACGCGCCGAAGAGGAAGCCAACCGCACACGCGCCTTTCTAGACTCGGTGGTCGAGAATATACCCATTATGACCTTCGTCAAGGACGCCAAGGACTTGAAGTGGGTGCGCTGGAACAGAGCCGGAGAAGAACTGTTAGGATTTTCACGCGACGAATTGATCGGCAAATCCGACCACGACTTCTTCCCCAAAGAACAGGCGGACTTCTTTAACGCCAAAGACCGCGAAGTGTTGACCGAAGGGAAACTGGTGGATATCCCCGAAGAACCGGCGCAGACGCGTTATAAAGGCACGCGCATTTTGCACACCCTCAAGGTGCCTATTTTTGATGCGGAAGGAAAACCGCAATACTTACTGGGGTTATCCGAAGACATCACCGAACGCAAGCTGGCAGAGCAGGAAGCCAACCGCACCCGCGCCTTGCTAGATTCCGTCGTGGAAAACATACCCATTATCCTATTTCTCAACGAAGCCGATGTCAGCACCTTTGTGCGCTGGAACCGAGCCGGGGAAGAATCGATCGGCTATTCACACGAGGAAATGGTGGGCAAGACAGATTACGACTTCTTCCCCTGGGAACAGGCGGAGTTGTTCGTGGCTAAAGACCGCCAGGCATTAGAGCAAGGCAAGCTGGTTGACATTCCTGAAGAATACATCCAGACTCGCTACAAAGGCATCCGCGTCTTGCATACCCTAAAAGTGCCCATATTCAACGCAGAGGGCAAGCCGCAATACTTGCTGGGAATTTCTGAGGACATCACCGAGCGCAAACGCGCCGAAGAGGCGCTGCGTAAAGCCCACGACGAATTAGAGCTGCGCGTACAAGAGCGCACCGCGGAATTGATGAGCACAAACTGGGCATTACAAGCCGAAATTGCCGAGCGCAAACGCGTGGAAGCGGAAATCCAAAGCCGAAACCAGGATCTAGCTGCCCTGAACATGATCACCACCACCATCAGTCAGTCGCATGGCTTAGAGCAGATCTTAAACGCCACCCTGGAACGGGTGATGAGTGTGATGGAGATAGACGGCGGCTGGATTCAACTCCTCGAAGACGACGGAAACAGCCTCGTTCTGGCTGCCCAGCGCGGCATTCCAAAATCCGCCGTGGAAAAGATCGCCCGCATCAAATTAATCGAGAGCACGCTTGGCAAATCTGGCGAAGCGCGGCAGCCTTTGAAAATAGATGACATCCTGGCGACTGTTCAGCAAAGATTGGAAACAAACCAGCCAGGTGGTTTTACCCTGTCTGGCGTGCCCATTAGTTCCAAAGACAAAGTGCTTGGAATTTTAGGCGGGATAACCAGCAGTTCGCACGTGTTAAGCCCGGAACAGATCCAACTCCTGACCACGATTGGACACCAAATTGGCATCGCCGTTGAGAATGCTCGCCTGGCGCAACAGGCGGCGGAAGTGAAAATCCTGCGCGAGATTGACCGCCTGCGCTCTGAGTTGATTGCCAACGTCTCACACGAATTACGCACGCCGCTGGGCTTGATTAAAATTTCTTGTTCTTCTTTGCTCATGGAAGACGTGGACTTTGCCCGCGAGACCCAGCGCAAATTTCTGAACAGCATTGATGAAGAAGCCTCCAAGCTGGAAACGATCGTTGAGCACCTGCTAGACCTGGGGCGCATGGAAGGTGGGCGGCTGCACCTGGATAAACAACCTGCCAACCTGGGGCAGTTAGCCTTGCACATTATAAGCACAATGGAGGCATTATCCTCCGACCACGTGTTAGAGGGGATTATCCCCTCCCATCCCCTCATGGCTTTTGTGGATTCTAAACGAATTGAACAGGTGTTGCGAAACTTATTAGACAACGCCATTAAATATTCCCCTGAGGGAGGCACGATCGTAGTGCAGGGACGCCTGGATAAGACGAACGTCTTGTTTTCCGTCAGCGACGAGGGCATTGGCATTCCTCCCGAAGAATGGGAAAGGATATTTGAACGCTTTCATCGCGTGGAAAACGAGATAACCCGCAGGATGCGCGGTGCCGGGTTGGGACTGGCGGTGTGCCGCGGCATTGTAGAGGCGCACGGTGGGCGAATCTGGGTCGAAAGCCAGCCGGGGGCAGGCAGCATCTTTTGTTTTACCCTGCCAACCAACCTGGACGAACATTCCTACGAGCGATACGATTCGGAGAAGAAGGAATTATGAAGAAGGAAAAATCTCGCATATTAGTCGCTGAAGACGAACCAAGGTACATCTGGGCGATCAAGACCAACCTGGAAGTGCGCGGTTACGAGGTTCTGACCGCGCCGGATGGGCTGAAAGCGGTCGAATTGGCTGCCGAGGAGAACCCCGACTTAGTCCTTTTGGATATTAAAATGCCAGGGATGAACGGCTACGAAGCCTGCCAACGCATCCGCGAATTTTCTACCGTGCCGATTATCATGATCACCGCGATGGCGGAAGAAACCTACAAGGTGCAAGGTTTGGACATGGGCGCGGACGATTACATCACCAAGCCGTTCAGCGTACCAGAGCTATTAGCCAGGGTGCGGGCAGCCTTGCGCCGGGCGGAATTTGCAGAGGGAATGCCCTGCGATTCGGTATTTAAAGCCGGGGACGTGCGCGTGGACTTTTCCCAGCAACGCGTGTTCGTGGGCGAGGAAGAGATTGAGCTTACCCCGACGGAATACCGCCTGTTATGCGAGCTGGTGAAACAACCCGGTCGGGTTTTGGTGCCCGATTACCTGATCGAGCAGGTGTGGGGCAGCGGTTATGAGGGCTGGGATAAATTAATCCGTCAAGCCATCCATCGTCTGCGCAAGAAGATCGAACGCGACCCGCACCACCCCGAATACATTCAAACCCGTCCCGGTTTGGGGTACGTGTTTATCCCCCCAGAGTAATCCATCTCGCTTCAAAAGCCTGCACAAGCCGTACCATACGATTGAAAAAAACCTGCCAAATCTGTCTGGCAGGTTTTTTTTGATTGGAATGTTTTTGGAATATTTCCGTGTAGCTTTGTTACGTTTTTGGAATATTGAAATGATATGCTGTATACGTGTCAATCACTGTGGATTAACTTGCCTGTTTTTGGGGACGTGCGGGATAGCGAAGAGTAATTATGATCATAGACACAACAAGAAAAGCGATCTTGATACTGTGCGACCACGATACACTGTACGCGGCAATCCAGTTGAAGTTAAGCGACTTGACGGACGTGGAATTGCTGCGATTCGAGCCGGAAGGTAAAGCGCAATATACAGATAGAGATTTTGATTTGCTGATTGCCGCCACAATATCCCCTACAAAAAACCCCTTATCCATTCTAGACAGCGCGTTATCCAGTGCCTTTTTACCCGCCCAGGCGGGAAATGCACCGGTGTTGATTATCTCTGAACACCCATCCAGCCCGTCGGATAACAAAATCACGTACCTCAACTTTCCCTTTGACATGGACAAACTGGCGCTTACCGTAACAGAGATACTGGCAAAGCGTTCACAGCAAAACAGCAATCTTGTTTGTTGAGGAATCTTATATGATACAAGGAGGTGGAAATATCCTTATCAAAGATAATTGCCAATTCGTGGAAGCCTTTCCATTTGAATTTGTAATCTTATGCGACTAAGGAGGTAACCTGAATTTGATTCTGAAGCGAGAAAACCAACGAATGTATCTACCGATTTCCCGTTACTCACATATTTTAAGAGGAGAGAAACAAAATGCGTAAACTGTTTTCAATTGTGTCTATATTGGTCATCCTGAGCATGGTACTGGCAGCCTGCGCGGCTCCTGCTCCTGCTCCTGCGCCCAAGGAAGAGGCTCCCAAACAGGAAGCCCCGAAAGAGGAAGCTCCCCCGGCAGAGGCTCCGAAAGAGGAAGCTCCTAAAGAGGAACCGCCTGCGGAAGAACCAAAGCCGGCTGCCGCTGGAGATGTAAAAGAATTGAAGATCATCTGGGCGGAGTGGGATCCATCCAACTACCTTCAGCAACTGGTCAACGACTACGAAAAAGAGACTGGCGTCAAAGTTACCGTCGTCCAGGAGCCTTGGGGTTCGTTTGCTGACCGCGTCTTTACCGAATTCGCCGGTAAGGGCGGCTCGTATGACCTGGTCATCGGCGACAGCCAATGGCTCGGTCAGGGCGCTACCCAGGGGCACTACGGCGAATTGACCGACATCTTCGAATCGGAACTCAACGGCAAAGCGCTTTCCCAGCCCACCGTGCAATATTACGCCGAGTATCCTGCCGGCTCCAAGAAGTATTGGTCTTACCCCACCGAGGGTGATGCAATTGGTTGGTCTTACCGCAAAGATTTGTTTGAAGACCCCAAGGAAATGGAAGGCTTCAAAGCCAAATATGGGTACGACCTCGCCATCCCGCAGGACCTCAGCCAACTGCGCGACATCGCCGAATGGTTCACCCGCCCCGAAAAGAACCTCTATGGGATTGCCGTCTACACCCAAAAAGACTACGATGGTCTTGTAATGGGCATCGAACAGGTGCTGTGGAACTTCGGCGGCGACTGGGGTGACTATGCCACCGGACAGGTTATGGGCATCGTCAACTCGGAGGACTCGATCAAAGCTTTAGAGTTCTACAAGGAACTGTACAAGTTTGCGCCTCCAGGAAGCTCGAACGACTTCTACGCCGAGAGCCTCAACCACTACGTCTCTGGTGAAGTGGCTATGGCGATGAACTACTTCGCCTTCTTCCCCGGTCTGATCAACGAAAAGACCAACCAGTTTGCCAAAGTAACCGGCTTCTTCTCTAACCCCAAGGGGCCCAAGGGTGATTTCACATCCCTCGGTGGACAGGGTATGAGCATTGTGTCGTACATCTCGCCGGAACGCCAGGCGGCTGCCAAGGAATTCTTGAAATGGTTTGCCAAGACCGAAACCCAGCAGAAATGGGCTGAGTTGGGTGGTTACACCTGCAACGCTGAAATCCTCAAGACTGAAAAGTTCCTCAACAACACCCCCTACAACAAAGCCTTCAGCGAATCCATGCTCAAGGTCAAGGACTTCTGGAACATTCCAGCTTACATTGACCTGCTCAACGTCGCTAAAGTTGCCCTGCACAACTTCGTGGTGGGCGACCAGGGCACAGCCAAAGAGGCATTGGACAGCATCGCCGAACAACAGGACGTAATCCTGAAAGATGGCGGCTACCAGCAGTAGAATACCTCCGCGTAGCTTGCTCCTTGTAAATGGAGGAGAGGGAAACCTCTCCTCCATCCAACCAGATATGTTCACTCAGAAAGGATAAACTCGATGGGCGAAGCAACTATTCAAGCATCGGCAAAGAAAACCAGACACGCACATCATCAATTGAGCGACACAGCGCTGATGAATCTTTTTCTATGGCCCACTTTAGCGCTGCTAATCGCTATGAATGTATTCCCGTTATTGTACAGTCTTTATCTTAGCTTTACTCAATATTCGGCAATGGCGAATAAAGTGCCAGTGTGGGTCGGACTGGGAAATTACGCCAAACTTCTCTCGGAATTCCAGCTTTGGAAATACTTCCAGAATACGGGGGTATACGTCCTGGCAACCGTCAGCCTTGAGATGATCGTCGGCTTTAGCTTGGCGCTCTTGCTGCGCAAGCGTTTCGTGGGCAGCGGTTTGATCACCACGTTGATTTTAATTCCCATGATGCTGTCTCCGGTCGTCGTGGGACTATTCTGGAAATTGATGTATAACCCGAACTACGGCATCGTCAATTACCTGCTGGGCTTTGGCGCCGGACAGGGTCCCGATTGGTTAGCCAACCGCCTGCCCGCCTCGTTCATACAAACTTTGCCCTTCCTGGCAGGTTTGTTGAAGGGCAAGAATTTAGCCATGGTGGCGGTTGTCTTGGTGGACGTCTGGATGTGGAGTCCCTTCGTCATGCTGCTGTGCACCGCCGGTCTCACCGCCATCCCCGATTATCTTTACGAGGCGGCGGAAATTGACCGAGCCAGTTCCTGGTTCCAGTTTTGGCGCATCACGCTTCCTCAGGTGGCGCCCCTGCTGCTCGTGGCGGTCTTGTTCCGTACGATCGAATCTATCAAGGCGTTTGACCTCATCATGGGACTCACCGGTGGAGGTCCGGGCGACTCTACCGAACTTGTCTCCATTGACCTTTACCGAACCGCCTTCCTGGGGAGTTTTAACACCGGCAAATCCAGCGCGCTGGCTTACATCGTCCTGGTCATCATCATTGCCGCCAGCAACCTGTATATCCGTTACCTAAACCAGGTCAAGGAGGGTTAACCGTATGCCAATGGTAGAAAATCAAACCCAGGCAAAAGCGGGCACCGCCGTGCGGGCAGTGCTGTCTGTTTTTGTTTGTATCCTGTTTTTAATCCCCGTGTTTTGGATGCTCTCGACCGCGTTTAAACCGCGCGCTGAAATCCTCTCCATTCCCCCAAAGGTGTTTTATACCCCTTCATTGGAAGGCTTCGTCAGCCTTTTCACCGTGCGCAGCACCCTGACGGAAGCCCAAATGGCGGAATATAAAGCCCGCAAAGACCTGACCTGGATAGATCAATTTGCTTTGGAACGCGGGTTGGCAATCGTCGGTCCCAGCCAATACGTCAACCGTGTCAAAAACTCGCTCATCATCGCTGGCATTTCCACCATCCTGGCGGTGATTATGGGACTGTTCACAGCATACGCCTTCAGTCGCTTCAAAGTGAAAGGGGAAGGCGACCTGCTCTTCTTCATCCTCAGCACGCGTATGCTACCGGCGGTGGTGGTTACCATCCCCATCTTTTTGATGTACCGGCAAATCGGTTTGTACGATACACACCTGGGCATGATCATCCTCTACACCGCCTTCAACCTGTCTTTTTCGGTGTGGCTGCTCAAGGGCTTCATTGACGAGATACCTAAGGAGTACGAGGAAGCCGCCCTGGTGGACGGTTACAGCCGCTGGCAGGCGTTTGTAAAATACGTGCTTCCCCAGTCTCTCTCTGGCATCGCCGCCACGACGGTGTTTTGCTTTATCTTCGCCTGGAACGAATATGCCTTTGCCTTGATGTTGACCAGCGATAAGGCACGCACCGCGCCGCCGAGCATTCCTTCTGTGCTGGGAACAGCCGGCATCGAGTGGGCGGCAATTGCAGCCGGCGCTCTGCTCTTTCTTATCCCGGTCGTTATTGTTACCTTTGCCTTGCGCCAGTACTTGCTGCGCGGCGTAACATTCGGCGCTATCCGCAAATAATGCCAACGGATGCAACTCTAAGGATTATAACGTTATGGCTACTATTGAACTTGTACAAGTAGAAAAGAAGTTTGGCGAGCTTCACGCGGTCAAGCCGATGGATTTAACCATCAAAAACGGTGAGTTTATCGTCTTACTGGGTCCCTCGGGATGCGGAAAGACCACCACGCTGCGTATGATCGCCGGACTGGAAACCGTCACGGGAGGAAAAATCCTCCTGGATGGCGATGACATCACCCAAAAAAGGGCGCGTGAGCGGGATATCTCCTTCGTGTTTCAATTCTTTGCCCTCTACCCGCACATGACCGCCCGCGAAAACATCATCTTCCCGCTGCAAACCCAAAACACATCCCGCCCCGAAATTGAGCGAAACCTCAACGAAGTGGTGAAGATGCTGGAAATTCAGCACCTGCTGCGTCTGCGCCCCGGCTCCCTGAGCAGCGGCGACCAGCAGCGCGTGGCGCTGGCGCGCGCCCTCATCCGCCGCCCCAGGGCTTTCCTTTTGGATGAGCCGCTGGGTGCTTTGGATGCAGATTTTCGCGAGTCGATGCGCGCCGAAATCAAAAGCCTGCACATTCGCACAAACGCCACCACCCTTTACGTTACCCACGACCAGATCGAAGCGATGGCAATGGGAGACCGCATCGTCGTCATGTCCGCCGCAATCGTGCAACAGGTGGGTACCCCTTCTGAAGTTTACCACGACCCGGCAAACACGTTTGTCGCCCGCTTCATCGGCAGCCCGGGCATGAATCTTATCTCTGGCACGTACAGCCAGGGCAGCATTTTGCTTCCGGGCAACAACCTGTACATCGTACCGCAGGCGTGGCGACCCAGTTTGGATAGTTATAATTACGATAAGAAAATCATCGTCGGTTTCAGACCTGAAGCCATACAATTATGCCCCACGGGCGCGATCAAGGCGCGCGTGTATAGCGAAGATTTGCATGGCTCCTACACCATGTTGAACCTGGCTTTGAACGGCAACGAACAAATTGTGCACGGGCGAGTGGAGCGCAGCGTGAAGCACGCCATCAATGAAACCATCCAGTTCGATATCCGTCCAGAGATGGTGCGCTTCTTCGACCCTGAAACCGAATCGGCGATTAAACAGGAGGGAAAACATGGCTGATGTAACCTTGAGGAACATTACAAAACGCTTTAAAGGGGTTACCGCCTTAGATAACATCTCTTTCGAGATCAAAAATGGCGAGTTCTTCGTCCTCTTGGGACCCACCGGCGCGGGTAAGACGACCACCCTGCGTGTGATTGCTGGTTTGGAAACCCCGGACGAGGGCAGTATATTGTTTGACGACGAGTCAATTGCCCCTCTCTCCCCGGCGGAACGCGACGTGGCGTTTGTTTTTCAACAATATTCTCTCTATCCTCTCTTGACGGTATACGATAACCTGGCTTCGCCTTTGCGTTCCCCCATGCGCAAAATGCCGGAGAACGAAATCAAGAAAATCGTTGAAGATACAGCCGAAAAACTGCGCATCAGCCAGTTGCTGAAACGCAAGGCGTCCAATTTATCGGGCGGTGAAATGCAGCGCGTCGCCATCGGGCGCGCCCTGGTGCGCAGTCCGCGCCTGTTCTTGATGGACGAGCCGCTATCGAACCTGGACGCAAAGTTGCGCGAAGCGCTGCGCGTGGAACTCAAACACTTGCAAAAAACCCAGGAAAGCACGACCCTGTTTGTAACCCACGACCAGATTGAAGCCATGACCATGGCAGACCGCATCGCCGTCCTCAACCACGGCAAGATATTGCAGGTGGGGACGCCGGCGGAAATTTACGACCACCCCGCCACTACCTTCGTTGCCCAGCTGGTTGGCAGTCCGCGCATCAACCTTCTGGAAGCAGAGCGGGAGAATGGTTTGGCATGCGTCGTCGGCAGTGAAGTGAGGTTCCCTCTCCCCGCAGATTTCAACCTGCCGCAGCGTTTCACTCTCGGTCTGCGCCCCGAAGACATTCACTTTAACGATACGGGCGAGTTCAGCGGGGTAATCGAATTGCTCGAGCCTCTGGGAGTGGAGACGATTGTGCACATCCGCTCTGGTGAGCAGACCTTTATCAGCGTTATCGCCGGTCTCACGCCCTGGCAGCGCGGAGAGAGCGTGCGTTTCAACGTCTTGCGCGACCGGCTCGGCTTCTTTGACCAGGAAGGTACGCGGCTTACCGCGTGATGTATTAATATTAACCTTATCTACCTAAGAAGGAGTGTTAAATATGGCAAAAGTTGCAATCATTGGCGCTGGAAGCATCGTCTTCTGTAAAACCTTATTACTAGATATCCTGGCAACCCCCGGTTTGGAAGATACCGAGTTTGCCCTGATGGCGCCCAGCACGGCTCGTTCTTCTCAAGTTGAGGCGTTTGCCAAACGCGTAATAAAGGACAACGGTTTAAAAGCCAACGTGTGGGTAACCACCGACCAGCGTGAAGCGCTCAAAGGGGCGCAATACGTCATCTCCACCTTTCAGGTTGGCGGCGTCAAGGGCTTTGAATATGATTACAAGATCCCCATGAAACACGGCGTGGACCAATGTATCGGAGATACGTTGGGACCCGGCGGCATCTTCCGCGCCCTGCGCAGCATCCCTGTAACTTTGCAATTGGCTAAGGATATGGAAGAACTCTGCCCGGGCGCCTACCTGCTCAATTACGTCAACCCTATGGCAATGGTGTGCTGGGCGTTAGGCACCACCAAGGTCAAGTTTGTGGGGCTTTGTCATGGCGTTCAGACGACCATGGACCTCATCGCCGGGTACGTCGGCGTTCCCAAGCACGAAATTGACTATCTGTGCGCCGGCATCAACCACATGGGCTGGTTCCTGCGCCTGGAACACAACGGTAAAGACCTGTATCCCCTGCTGCGCGAGCGTTTTGAGAAACCGGAGTATTACGTCAACGAAAAAGCGCGCGGCGAGGTGTTCCGCCACTTCGGTTACTTTATGACCGAATCAACCGGTCATCTTTCGGAGTATTTACCGTATTTCCGCAAGAACAAAAAAGCGCTCGACCTGTATTGCGACGAACCATCCTTCGGCGGTGAGACTGGCGCATATTACACCTGGTGCGATTACGTTGCCAAGAAATACGAAGATAAAAACATCCTGGCAGATCAACCCTCCAGCATCCCGGCGCGCAGCGTTGAGTACGGCTCGTATATCATAGAAGCGCTGGAAACGGGCAAGGTTTTCCGGCTGAATGGCAACGTGCGCAATGGCGGCATGATCACCAACCTGCCCGCGGATTGTTGCGGCGAAGGTCCGCTATACGTGGACCGGCTGGGCATCCACCAGACCATCGTGGGCGACCTGCCTTCCCAGTGTGCGGCGTTGAACCTTTCCAACATCAACGTCCAGCGCCTGGCGGTGGAAGCTGCCATGAGCGGCGACACGGAAAAAATCGTTCAGGCATGCGCACTCGATCCCCTCAGCGCGGCTGTGTTGACCCTGAAAGAGATCCGCGACATGGCTACGGAAATGCTGGAAGCCGAAAAACAATGGCTGCCGCAGTTCGCCGGTAAATCTATTCGTCCTACACCCACCATTTCCATCCCCAAGGACGTGAAACGCGCAGACGTTCCGATTGACCCTGCGTTGGCGATCTTTGCCCGCTTTGGCGAATTGGGCAAATAGGTAATCTTCCATCTTCAGCCGCTTTTCGGAAGAAGCGGCTGGGACGGGATTTTTATAAAGAAATCAAAAAAAACAGGAGGAAATATGTCTCGACCAATTACACTTTTCACCGGACAATGGGCTGACCTGCCCCTGGATAAGTTAGCGCCTAAAGTAAAAGAATTTGGCTACGACGGCGTGGAACTGGCTTGTTGGGGAGATCACTTTGAAGTGGACAAAGCCCTGGAAAGCGACGCCTACGTGCGCGGTAAGCGCGACCTATTAGAAAAACACGGCTTGAAATGTTTTGCCATCAGCACCCACCTGGTAGGGCAATGCGTGTGCGATCGCATTGACGAGCGCCACAAATCCATCCTCCCGCCGCGCCTGTGGGGAGACGGCAACCCCGAAGGCGTGCGCCAGCGCGCCGCCGAGGAAATTAAAAACACAGCTAAAGCCGCCAAACTGTTCGGCGTTGACGTAGTCAACGGCTTCACCGGCAGCAGCGTGTGGGGTATGTTTTACTTCTTCCCGCCCACCAGCCAGCAAGACATCGAAGCAGGGTATAAAGATTTCGCCGATCGTTGGCTGCCCATTCTGGACGTGTTCAAGAAAGAAGGCGTGCGGTATGCTCTCGAAGTACACCCCACCGAGATTGCCTACGACATCATCACCGCCGAGCGCGCCCTCAAGGCGATCAACCACCACCCCAATTTCGGTTTCAACTTCGACCCCAGCCACTTTATTCACCAGTTTGTTGACCCGGTCGAGTTCGTCTACGAGTTCCCCGATCGCATCTTCCATTGCCACGTCAAGGATTCGCGCGTCAAACTCACCGGACGCAACAGCATCCTCAGTTCGCACCTCGATTTTGGCGACCCCAATCGCGGTTGGGACTTCGTCTCCCCCGGGCGCGGCGACGTGAAATGGGACCCGATCATCCGTGCCTTCAACAAGATTGGCTACAAAGGACCATTATCTGTGGAATGGGAAGACAGCGGCATGGACCGCGAATGGGGCGCACCCGAAGCTCTGCGCATGATCCGCAGCATGGACTTCTCGCCCTCCGCAGTGGCTTTCGACGCGGCATTCTCCGCCGAGAAATAGCGCCGCCAAAGCGTTTAGCCGAGAGCATTTGACGAAAAGTAGAGGAAGATATGAGTGAAGAACAGGCAGGATTTTTGAAAATGGCAGGACCTCGCTCCACGAGCGAGATCCCCGAAATTGGTGTCGGTATGTTGGGGGCGGCGTTTATGGGCAAAGCACACTCGAATGCCCTCAAGAAAATCCCTTACATGGTTTACCCCCCTCCCGCGGTTCCGCTGCTGGTTGCAATTGCCACCCGCAACCAGGAAACTGTGGCAGAAGCCGCCAGGCGTTACGGCTACGCGGAATACACCACCGATTGGCACAAGTTGATTGAAAACCCGCGCGTACAGCTTTTCGATAACGTGGGACCCAACAACGTCCACGCCGAACCCTGTATCGCAGCCGCCAAAGCCGGCAAACACATCTTGTGCGAAAAGCCGCTCGCCCGCAGCGGTGAGGAAGCCAAAACAGCCTGGGACGCGGTTGCCAAAGCCAACGTCAAGGCGATGGTGGCGTTCAATTACCGTTTCGTGCCCGCCGTGCGGCAGGCGTTTGAGCTGATCCAAAGCGGCGCGCTGGGCAAAATCTATCACTTCCGCGCCGTCTATTTGCAGGAGTGGATCATGCCGCATTACAATACACCCATGATCTGGCGTCTGGATAAAAGCGTGTGCGGCAGCGGCGCGCTGGGAGATTTGGGCGCCCACATCATTGACCTGGGGCGCCACCTGGTCGGTGACGTCAAGAGCGTCAGCGCCCTGGTGAAAACTTTTATTCCCGAACGCCCGACCGGGGATGGGAAGAGCATGGGTAAAGTGGACGTGGACGACGCCTTCGTCGCCTGTCTGGAGTTTGAAAACGGCGCCATCGGGACGGTGGAAGCCTCGCGCTTTGCCGCCGGGCACAAGAACTACAACTGCTTTGAGATCAACGGCGAAAAAGGCAGCATCAAGTTCAACCTGGAACGCCTGAACGAGCTGGAAGTCTTCTGGATTGACGACCAGCCCAAGGAAACACAAGGCTTCCACAACGTGCTCATTTCCGAAGGCTATCACCCCTTCTGGTCGAACTGGTGGCCTCATGGGCACATGATCGGCTGGGAACACTCTTTCGTGCACGAAATTACACACCTGCTGGATTGCATCGTCAACGACAAGCCGGTGGGTCCTTACGGCGCCACGTTTGAAGACGGTTACCGCACCGCCATGATCTGCGATGCGATTTTAAAATCTGCCGAAACGAAGAAGCAGATTGATTTAATCTATTAATTTCTCCTCTGGGCTGTCCAGAAGGTCGTTTCCTTTTTGGACAGCCCTCAAACACATCGTGGAGTTGAATCGATGGAAAATAAAAAAATACGACCACCATTTGCCCTTATTATCATAGCAATCTTCCTGGCTATTTGGGGTTTCGCTTATAACTCGCTTATTTTAATTTCAATTCCGAAGGAAACGCTGGTCAAAAACATTATTCTGGCAGGTATTCCCTTCATCAGTTATTTTGTCGCCATCCTGCTGGTGTATATCTTCATTATCAATGTCGCCTCACAAATTCTCAGTTACCGCATCTCCGAGAAAGTGTATAACCCGGTAATCGCCGCCATCATCGCCGGCATTGTGATTGGCGTTGTGATGATGTTCCAACCTTTTGCAAAGGCTGCATACATGCCGGGCTTCCTGGTTTTGTTGATATCGTTGCTGCTATTTATGGTCTGGAGCCATATTACCCCGCGTAAGTGAGCGCACAGGCACTCCACTCACCGGTAACCATCCTAAAGAAAAATGGAGAAAATCAAATGAAATTCGGTGCAAACACGTGGATTTGGACGGCGCCCTTGACGGCTGTAGAATTGGAAGACCTGGCGCCGCGCATTGCGAAAATGGGCTTTGACCACATCGAACTCCCCATTGACGACCCCAAAGACCTTGACTTTAAGAAATGCCGCGAGATCATCCGCAACGCCGGTATTGACAGCGTGAGTTGTTGCGCAGCCATGAGTCCGGAACGGGATTTGCTTGACCACGACGCGGCTGTGCGCCAGAATGGCTTGAATTACCTCAAAGCTTGCGTGGACGGGCTGAACGTGCTGGGCGGGAAAAACCTGGTCGGTCCGTTTTATTCGGCTGTGGGGCGCACCTGGCAGCAAAGCGCACAGGAGCGCGAACAAGACATGCAGATTCTGGTTGACATCCTGCGCGAGCTATCCGAATACGCCGACACCAGAGGCGTGCAGTTGGGGCTTGAGGCGCTCAACCGCTTTGAGACCAGCTTCATTACCACAGCCGCCCAGCAACTGGAATTGGTGGAACGCGTCAATCACCCGGCGTGCAAAATCATGTTGGATACGTTCCACATGAACATAGAGGAAGACTCGATCGGCGATGCGGTGCGCCTGGTCGGGGCGCGCCTGATCCAGGTGCATAGCAACGAAAACAACCGCGGCACTCCCGGAAACGGACATTTCCCCTGGCAAGAGTTTGCCGCGGCGCTCAAGGATATTCACTTTGACGGTGTGCTGGTGATCGAATCTTTCACCACCAAGGTTAAAAGCATTGCCAAAGCCGCCGCCATCTGGCGCCCCTTGGCGAAATCTCAAGACGCCCTGGCAGCGGATGGAGTTGCGTTCTTGCGTCAGTTAATGAAGTAAAGTTTAAACCTATAGAACGGTGAAATAATATTCTAAGCGTCTTTACTGGAATAAGGAGACTTAACATGACCAAAAAACTGAATATTGCCATTGTTGGATTGGGCTTTGGGGCAGAGTTTATTCCGATTTACCAAAAACACCCGCATACAAATATGTACGCTATCTGCCAGCGCACGGAAGATAAACTGAACGCCATCGGCAACGCCTTCGGCATCCAAACGCGCTACACCAGTTTTGAGAAACTCATCGAAGACCCGCAGGTGGACGTTGTGCACATTAACTCTCCCATCCACGAGCACGCCCGCATGAGTGTGGCAGCCCTCAAGGCAGGCAAGCACGTTGCCTGCACCGTTCCTATGGGCGTATCTGTGGACGAATGTTGGCAGATCATTGAAGCGCAGAAGGCATCGGGCAAGAAATACATGATGATGGAAACCGTCATCTACTCGCGCGAGTATTTGTTCGTCAAGGAATTGCGCGACACGGGCAAGCTGGGCAAGATTCAGTTCCTGCGCGCCGCCCACCACCAGGATATGTACGGTTGGCCTGGTTATTGGGAAGGACTGCCGCCAATGCACTACGCCACACACGTCGTCAGTCCGTGTCTGGCGATGGCGCAGCACGACGCCGAATACGTCTCCTGTTTTGGCTCCGGGCGCATCGCCGAACATCTCATTCCGAAGTATGGTTCTCCCTTTGCCGTGGAGAGTTGCCACATCAAACTAAAGGGCAGCGATTTGAGCGCCGAAGTCTCCCGCTCGCTGTTTGACGTCGCCCGTCAATACATCGAATCCTTCGACGTGTTCGGCAGCAAGACCAGCTTTGAGTGGCAGTTGATCGCCAACGAAGAGCCGGTCTTACACCTGGGCAAGGAAGACGTCGCCCACGCCAGCGTGCCAGATTACGCTCATTATTTGCCTGAACCCATCCGCCCATTTACCAGCAAAGGCGTTTACGACATGGACGAGAACAAACACCTGTCCTTCATCCAGGGCAGCGGGCACGGCGGGTCTCACCCGCATTTGGCAAACGAATTTGTCATGGCTGTCATTGAAGACCGCGATCCCTTCCCGAACGCCTTCCAGTCCGCCAACTGGACGTCGGTGGGTATTCTGGCACACGAGTCAGCCCTGCAAGGTGGGAAGATCATTCAATTGCCAGATTACAAGTAAAACCCGTGCCGCGTCGCAAGGGCAACGTTCTGTGAAAAACGATTGATTTACGAATTCAAAGCAAAAAGGCTGTCCAAAAAGTGTGCTGCACCTGTGCTGCGTTTTTTACGCAAGCAGCGCCGATTAAGCGAATTGGGCAGCCTTTTGGTTTACTCGGTATCGGTCTTCGTTAACTTTTGGAGCCTTTGTGTGATTGCGGCAAGCTGCGTTTCCAGCCAGCTTTTGTCTTGTTCTAGGAGTTGCTTTTCTTCGTCCGCCGATACGGTGGTCAACAGCACACCTCTGCCAAATCCTGCGCGGCGTCCTCCTCTACCGCAGGGTCCTAATCCTCTCCCCCGTCGTCCATTGCCCAAAGGTGCACTTCCATCCATTCCAGGCATACGTCCTCCATACATAAAAAAGTAAGCGATTATCTTTGATTCATGCGCGGACCGCGCCTGCGCCTAAAGAAACGACCCAGTGTGGCGTCCCACATGCGTCCACCCCAGCCGAAAGGTTGGCGCAGAGTGGGTGAGACTGCCTGAACTGAGCTGCCCGCGCCGGGGCTGCAATTGCCCATGCCGCGTCCGCTGCGCGGACCCTGCCCCAACGGTCCGCTTCCATCTCTTGCTGGCATATTAACCTCCTTATGTGTTACTCGATTCGTTTTAACAACTGAACGACCATTTCCTGCGTTTTCTTTAATTCGTGCTGCCAGTTTTGCAGCGCTTCTTCGCCCAAAGCCGTCAGGCGATAAGTGCGCCTGGGCGGTCCCTGGGTTTGTGTAGTAACCCAATCGGATTCAATCCATCCCAAGTTTTCCATCTCGCGCAGGGTGCGGTAGACCACACTGGGATGAATACTGCCCATTCCTAACCCATCCAGGTCTGCCAGCAGGGTGTAGCCGTGGCGCGGCTGTTCTTTAAGCAGGGCAAACAAGGCTGGTTCGAGCAGGGAAACGGCGAGTGGGGAATGGCGCTCTACACAATTGTTCCCACCTCCCAGTGCCCAGCCTCTGCGATATCTTGGCATAAGAAATGTCTCCTTTTGCGTCTCTGAATTCTAGTTTATCAAACTATTCTCTATTTGTCAATAGATAAATAGAGAATATTCTCAATATATGTGTTATTATTTTGGTACATTATCCTTGTGTATTCCGCGTTTTGTGTTATAATATTGGTATTCTTAACCCTTTAGAGGAGCACTATGGCTATCAAAACAGTTAACGTTGCTGCGATCCAGTTAGATGGATACAAAATCGAAACCAAATCAAGACAACACATCGCGTATGTTGACCAGCCTACCGCGGCTGGCGGCAGCGACTCAGGTCCCACACCGCTGGAATACTTGTTTATTTCCCTGGCAAGTTGTATGGTAACCATTGGTTACATCATCGCTAACCAGCGCCGGCTGCCAGTGCGTAAAATCGAAGCGTACGTTGAAGGCAGCCTGGATACGGACGTCTTTCTGGGCAAGCGCACAGACGTGCGCGCCGGTTTTTCTGGAATTACGGTACGCGTGAAGGTTGACGGCGACTTGAGCCAGGCAGAAAAAGAGCAATTCCTCCACGACGTGGATGCCCGCTGCCCCATTTCTGACAACCTTCAAAACATCACCCCTATTGATTTCGTGGTAGAGTAGAACGTCAATGGAATCGATCCCTGTTGATTTCGTCAACGCCGGCAGCCAGATGCCTGCCGAAGTGCTGGTCGGACGCAGAGTGCGTGAATTACGCACGCGGCGCGGCTTTTCGTTGCGGGCGTTGGCGGATCGCAGCGGACTTAACGTCAACACGCTAAGCCTGGTGGAAAACGGGAAATCCTCCCCTTCGGTTAGCACGTTGCAACAAATGGCTTTGGCTTTAGAAGTGCCCATTTCAGCCTTCTTCGAATCAGAACCCATCCAAAAACGGGTGGTGTTCACGCCCGCCGCCCAGCGCCCGCAAGCCGTTTTTGGCAGAACACTCATGCAAAACCTGGGCAAAGACCTGGCTGGCAGCCGCGTGCAGCCGTTTGTGGTAACCTTGAAACCCGGCATGAACAGTGGCGAACGCCTGATTGCGCATACCGGTTACGAATTTGTTTATTGCCTGAACGGTTGTATTTTCTATCAGATAGAACATGACGAGTACACCATGCAAGAAGGCGACAGCCTTGTTTTTGAGGCACACTTACCCCATTGTTGGGAGAACAAAACTGCTGACATTGCCCAAATCTTGCTCGTTTTTTATCCAGCAGATGAAAGAGAGCAGCCGGGCGGGCAGCATTTCTCCCTGATTAACATGAGAAAGGAGATTACTATGAAAATCGCATTGATTACAGACGATGGCGAAACCATCAGTCAGCACTTCGGGCGCGCCCCGTATTATTTGGTGTTGACTATCGAGGAAGGAAAAATTGTAAACCGCGAAATGCGCTCCAAACTGGGGCACAATCAATTCAGCACCCACGCCCACGCCCAGGAAGGGCACGGCGCCGGGAGCGGCATGGATTCTGCCTCGCACAATAAACACATCAGCATGGCAGAAGCCATCGCCGATTGTAAAGTGCTTATCTGTGGAGGGATGGGTATGGGCGCTTATGAGAGTATGCGTCGCCTCAACATTCAACCCGTGGTAACCGATCTGCGCGACGTAGATGCCGCTGCCCAGGCGTTTTTAGACGGGAAATTGATAGATCATACAGAATTGTTGCATTAAAACAGGCGCATTATGATACGCCCTCATAAAAAACCACTGTCAATCCGGCTGGCGCTGCTGCTTGTGATGATTGGCTTGGCGGGTTGGATTTCCCCGGCGCGGGCGCAGACGCCCACTCCTGGGCAGCCGGTTTACATCTACCTGTTTTGGGGAGAAGGCTGCCCGCATTGCGCTAAAGCGAAACCGTATTTTGAGGAGCTAACCAACCGTTACCCCGGTGTGGTGTTGAAATCTTTCGAGGTGTACTACAACCAGGATAACCAGCAGTTTTTTATCAGCATGGCGGAACGCTACGGTCTGGATCAACTGGCAGTGCCCACGATTTTTATCGGCAGTTACAAACTGCAGGGCTACGCCGAGAGGATGAATTGGGACATTGAAAATGTGGTGGTGAACTGTTTGCAGAACGGTTGCGTTGACGCGGCTGAAGGCTTGGCAGGCATACCGGAAGCCGGTGTTTTTCCCTCTAGCACTCCCACTACCAGCCTTCCCACTGCCTCGCTGCCCATTCAAGAAGCCGACACAGCGCTGCCGGATTTTTCCCTGCACCTTACCCCAGTCTCTACAAGTTTGCCCCTGCCAGTCACTTCCACACCCACCCCCGAGGTCCTTTCCAGCGCAGCTTCCCGCTCGTCCACAGCCCCCTTAGCGGTTGTCAGCTCGCTTGAGGATGCACCCGGCTCCACGCCTACGTTGAACAGCGCCAACGTGCTGGATATTCCTCTGCTTGGCAGTGTAGATTTAGAGATGCAATCCATCACCCTCAGCACTGCCCTGATCGCGTTCGTGGACGGGTTCAACCCTTGTTCCCTGTGGGTGCTTTCCATGTTGCTGGCGTTGACGCTGCACACCGGCTCGCGTAAAAAAGTCCTCGCGATCGGTTTGATTTTCCTGACTGTTACCGCTGGCATTTATGCGCTCTTCATCGCCGGTTTGTTCAGTGTATTGAAGGTCGCCAGTTTCCTGGGATGGATTCAAATCCTGGTGGCGCTGGTTGCTCTCTTCTTTGCCCTGGTGAACGTCAAGGATTATTTCTGGTACAAGGAAGGGATTTCGTTTACGATTGCGGATGATAAGAAGTCCGGTATTTTCAAACGTATGCGCGCTGTGATGGACGCCAGCCAATCTTTGTGGGGCTTAGCCAGCGCTACGGTGGTTTTGGCGGTGGGTGTTTCAATGGTGGAATTCTCCTGCACGGCGGGTTTCCCGGTGATTTGGGTGAATTTACTCAGCGCACAGCAGGTCGGCGGGGCTGTGTTTCTGCTCTTGCTGCTGCTTTACATGCTGATTTATCAACTGGACGAGATGATCATTTTCCTTTCGGCGGTGATCTCTCTGAAAGCCAGCCGCGTTGAGGAAAAACAGGGACGGTTGCTGAAACTGGTCGGCGGTATGTTAATGCTGGCTCTCGCCATTGTGATGCTCGTCAACCCGGCTTTGATGAACAGCCTGGGCAGTTCTCTGCTCATTTTCGGCGGCGCTTTTCTGGCTACTTTGTTTGTCTTGTTCCTGCATCGCATTCTTCTGCCAGCTCTTGGAGTCCGCATCGGCAGTGAATTTGGGGAGCGTCATAAACCTGTTCGCAATATAACGGAGTAAAAATGATCTTGCTTATCTCTGCACAACAACCAACATTGGACAGCCCAGTAGATGAACGCTTTGGACGAGCTTCCTGGCTGATAAAAGTGGATACCGCAACAGAACAATGGGAAGCGTACCCCAACCCCGGCGCCAGTCAGTCTGGCGGGGCAGGCGTGGCTGCTGCCCAATTTGTCGTAGATCAAAAAGCCGGCGCAGTCATCAGCGGCAGTTTTGGACCTAACGCTGCCGGTGCTTTCCGCGCCGCAAATATAAAAATGTACGCGTTTTCAAGTAATGTTTCCACGATTCAGCAGGCTGTGGACGGTTTTCGACAAGGAAAATTGCCTGTTTTCGAGTGAAGTGCGCTCTAAAAAGGTTTGACATGCAAATAGCAGTATCCAGTGGGAAAGGCGGTACTGGCAAGACAACAATTGCCACCAGCCTTGCCCTTAGCCTGGTTGAGAAGCATACGGTCTGGTTTGTAGATTGTGATGTGGAAGCGCCCAATGGGCATCTTTTTTTACAACCAGTTTTTCATCAAGAGCAGCAGGCAGTCGTGCAGATTCCGCAAATTCAGGCTTCCCTGTGCTCGTTGTGTGGGAAGTGCGTTGAAGTGTGCCAGTTCCACGCCCTGGCGAAGGTGGGAAAAACTGTGCTTGTCTTTCCACAGCTTTGTCATGGATGTGGAAGCTGTACGTGGAATTGCCCGGAAAAAGCCATCCAGGAAATCCCCAATCCAATTGGCGTACTGGAGGCGGGGCTAACCAAGGCGGGCGTGAGTTTTTCGCGCGGATTGTTGACTATCAGCGAACCGATGCCTACTCCGTTGATACGCCAATTGAAGAAATGGAAAACCCCTGCAGACGACGCAGTGGTGATTTACGACTCACCTCCGGGAGCTTCCTGTGCGGTGGTGGAAACACTGCGCGGCGCGGATTTTGCCCTCCTCGTTACCGAACCAACGCCCTTTGGGCTGCACGACCTGAAACAGGTCGTGGGTGTTATCAGGGAAATGGGCGTTCCTGGGGGAGTAATTATCAATCGCGAAAATGGCGATTATCCGCCTCTGTTTAACTATTGCAGCGAGAACCGCTTGCCCGTATTAATGCGCATCCCATATAGCCGCGTTATTGCCAGCGGTGTGGCAGAAGGCAAGCCATTGATTGATATATATCCCCAATACGTGGAGACTTTTCAAAAGGTATATCATCAGATACAGGTATTGACTCATGAAAGAACGTCGCAACATTCTAAAGGCGAGGAGTATATATCGTGAAGCAGCTCGTAGTCCTCAGTGGAAAAGGCGGCACTGGTAAAACGAGCCTGAGTGCGGCTTTTGCTCACCTTAGCAATCACGTTGTGCAATTCAGCCGG
Organism: uncultured Anaerolineaceae bacterium; assembly: GCA_964524425.1. Lineage (GTDB taxonomy): Bacteria > Chloroflexota > Anaerolineae > Anaerolineales > DRKV01 > JBAXBF01. The sequence goes on from CAZGDA010000010.1 coordinate 36,328, forward strand.
GCTGTTTTTGTAGATGCAGACGTGGATGCTGCCAATCTCAGCCTGGTGCTTCAACCAGAATTATCTCCTGCCAATGAGTTTTGGGGTGGGTCGCTGGCGGAAATCGTCAGCGATGAATGTGTGGGCTGCGAAGACTGTCAGGCGGTATGCCGCTTCAACGCTGTGGCACAAGACACACAGCACGCCTGGGCATATCGGATTGATCCGCTTGCCTGTGATGGTTGTGCTGCCTGTGTGTACGCCTGCCCGCAAGGCTCCATCCACATGACCCCGCAGCAAGAAGGGCATTGGTATCACGCAACGACCCCGTATGGCGCGCTCTTTCACGCCGAGTTGTTTCCCGGCAGAGAAAATTCTGGAAAACTGGTTACGCTGGTGAAACAACGCGCGCGCTTGTGGGCTGAAGAAACCGATTCTTCCCTGGTGATCATTGATGGTCCCCCCGGAATTGGTTGCCCGGTCATCTCTGCCTGCGCCGGGGCTGACCTGGGATTGATTGTAACTGAACCAAGCCTGGCGGGTTTGCACGATATGCAGCGTGCTCTGGGTGTTTTGCAGCATTTTCGTGTTCCGGCTGCTGTGTGCATAAACAAGGCAGATATATTTCCGCAAGGGATAAAGCAAATACGAGACTTTGCAGAAGAACAGACTGTCGAAGTCCTTGGCGAGATCCCTTTTGACGAACACATCCCTGAAGCGATGTTTATGGGTATTCCTATTAGCATGGGTTTTCCAGATTCACCAGCCGCACAGTCAATCCAGAAGATTTGGGGAAAAATACTCGAAAGGCTTTTTCCCGTAAAGGGGTAACGGAAATGAACCCGAATGATTTACAAAAAGCAGTCGTAGAAAAAATGATGACCGTGATAGACCCGGAAACGAAAACGGACGTAATTCGTATGCGGTTAGTGCAAGACATAAACGTAGATGAAGCCGGGAAAATCACTTACACCTTTCGTCCTTCATCTCCATTGTGTCCCATTGCTGTGCCGCTGGCGCTGGGTATTATGCAGGCAGTGAGTGAAGTGCCCGGAGTTAGGCGGCAGAGTATAACCGTTGTAGATTACATCCAGGCTGATGCGCTCAATGAATTGTTAAAGTCTGTGTTGGAAGAACTATGAAGGGTATGCGTGTGAGGCAATGCGCCAATCGAAAACAATCTGTAGAGTCAGGCTGCCTAAACCTGGGCGGGAGTTAGGCGGTGATTTCTAGAACGGAAGGCGCAACCCATCAAAGGAGAGGAGCATGATAACGTTTGGCCCAGTGCCTTCGCGCCGTTTGGGATACAGCCTGGGAATCAACCACATACCACCCAAGCAATGCCCGTATTCCTGTGTGTATTGCCAGGTAGGCAGAACGACTGCCCTCACTACCACCCGCCGCGAATACTATCCGCTTGCACAAATCCTTCGAGAGGTTGAAATAAAACTCCGCGAAAGCGAAACAGCCGGTCGGGCAATTGACTATCTTACCCTGGTGCCAGATGGAGAACCGAGCCTGGATAAAAATCTCGCCAAACTCATCGGGGCGTTACAAGGGTTTCAGATGCCCGTTGCCGTCATCTCCAATGCGGCTTTGATAGATCAATTTGCTGTTCAAGATGCCTTGCTTCAAGCAGACTGGGTATCGTTGAAAATAGACGCCCTGCAGGAAAACGATTGGAGGCGGATAAACCGCCCGCACCATCGTCTGGCGCTTCCCTCAATTCTTGATGGTGTCCTGAAATTCCGCAACAGATTTCGCGGCGAATTCGTTACCGAAACTATGCTGGTGAGTGGCGTCAACGACAGCGCCGCTGCCATAGAGAACCTGGCAAATTTCCTTCTCGAAGTCCAGCCGTTTAAGGCTTATCTTTCAATTCCAATCCGCCCGCCGGCGGAAGCGTGGGTGAAGCCGCCTGCTCCCGAAGCGTTGCAACGCGTTTTACACATCCTTGCAAAAAAGGTCTCGTTTATAGATTTGCTGTTTGAAACGGAAGCTGCGGACTTCGTTTCCACGGGTGATATAATTGAAGACATTCTCAGTATCACTGCGGTGCATCCCCTGCGCGAGGAGGCGCTGCGCAACATGCTTGCGCAAGCCGGGACGGGTTGGTTTGTTGTGGAAGAGCTGCTATCTTCTCATAGAATAGCGCGCGTCCAATACGGCGATGAAACATATTATTTACATTGTTTTGAGGTGGCACGATGAAACTTTTAGAAACTCTTTTAGAAACGCTTCCGCAAGAACCAGTTCAAGTGCGTAAAGTCGTCGTTGGCGTACATTGGACACTCGTGTGCAGTAAATTCTGTGGTTTAGGCTCAACCCTGGTCGGCACGGGTGCGCACGGACATTCCGCAGTCCGCGACGTGGGGGAATTGCACAAGAAAAGCGCCCAGGAACTGGCGCGCTGGATGCTCTCAGACAATTTATTGGAAGCAAGCATCGGCATAGCCGCGTTTAACTCCCTGACACCGCGTGAAACAAGAGGAAGCACGCGAAGACGCGGAGTGCGCGGAAATTATGAGAATTATAATGGAAACCTAGAATCTTCCGCTGTTGAGGTTGACGAAGACCAATTGCAAGAGATAAACGCCGCTGAAGTGATCGCCCGCCATAGCAAAGGGAAAAACCTGGTCGTTGTCGGGCATTTTCCGTTCGTGGAACGCATTAAGCCCAGCACGAAGAACTGTTGGGTGATTGAGAAGCGCCCCTTTGGGGATGACTTTCCTGAAGAAGCCGCCCAGGAATACATTCCCCAGGCAGACGTAATCGCCCTCACCGGTACGGCGTTTATCAACCACACGATGGAAGGCTTGTTGTCCTTGTGCAGCCGCGACGCTTTGGTGATGATCCTGGGTCCTTCCACGCCGCTTGTGCCGTTACTTTTTGAGCGTGGAGTTTCATTTCTTTCCGGGGCGCGCGTCTACGACGAAGACGCTGCCACAATCACGATTCAGCAGGGCGCCATCTTCCCGCAAGTGCAGGGCGTGCGCCTGGTAACTATGGCAAAGGGGGTGTAGGTTTATGGAAATAGCAATGAAAGCAATTGGGATCATCCACACGCCGTTTCTCGAAAAAGGTGACGCTCCCATTCAAGCTGCACGTTCCCTCGTCGCCGGAAGCGTGGAGGTGTTTCCTCAATACCTGGAGGGGCTGGATGGGATAGAAGAATTTTCGCACATCTACTTATTGTATGGCTTTCACCGCGCCCAGCCAGGGGTGGCATTGAAAGTGAAGCCTTTTCTCGACGATGAATTGCGCGGCGTATTCACCACCCGTTATCCATGCCGCCCAAACCCGTTGGGTCTTTCGGTGGTGAGACTCGTCGAAAGGCGCGGGAACGTTCTGCATTTTACCGGCGCGGACATGTTGGATGGAACCCCGCTGCTGGACATCAAGCCATACATTCCAGATTTCGACGTTTTTAGCGTGGAAAAAACCGGCTGGTACCAAAACCGCAAACACGCCTGAGTTTCAGGGTTCTTGGAATCGAAAGAAAATGGAAAATGAAAAGAGACTTCCGATCCGTGATTGTTTTTTTTCTTTTTCCGCTTTGCGCGGCGGGTAAGTTTCAAGATTGTTTATTAGGCATCCCATATGGTCTATTTCCCCGGTTTGTTTATTACAAAGGGGGATCGGTTTTCATTGCAGACGGCAAAGTTTGCATGAGGGCAAAGAAATGTTTAGGCTCACCGGTACTAAAATATTCATACCAAGATTCCAGTGTGTTTGATTGAAAAACACCTAAATG
>CAZGDA010000011.1:0-15773 GCA_964524425.1 uncultured Anaerolineaceae bacterium
AAAGTTTGAAAAGGTGCGCCACCCCGCCCCCATCCTCAGCCTCGCCAATGCCTTCACCAGCGCCGACGCCCTCGCCTGGTTCGAGCGCATCAGCAGACTGGACGAGCGCGTCGCCCGCAGCGCCTTCACCGTCGAACCGAAAATTGACGGCTTGACCGTCGTGCTGCATTATCAAAACGGCGTCTTTAGCTTGGGCACCACGCGCGGCGACGGAGAGGTGGGGGAGATCATCACCAACAATCTACGCGCCATCCGCGCCCTGCCGCTGCGCCTGCCATTACACCCAGACGGACCACCCGCACCTGCCAACCTGGTTGTGCGTGGAGAAGCTTTCATTAATAAAGCTGATTTTGAAGCGCTCAACAAACGCCTGGAAGAAGCCGGGGAAAAAACCTACCTCAACCCGCGCAACACTGCCGCCGGCTCACTGCGCCAGCTTGATCCTGCCATCGCCGCGGCTCGCCCGCTCACTCTGCTCGTCTATCAAATCCTCACCACAGACGCACAACTGCCCCCTACCCAGTGGGCTACCCTGGGGTACCTGCGCGACCTGGGTTTCCCCGTACCGCCAGCCGAGCACTGTCCCGACATCCGCTCTGCCATTGCTGTCTGTACCGCCGCCATCCCACATCGCGACGACTCCCCCTTCGAGATGGACGGTATGGTCATCAAACTAGACGACTTACGCCTGGCGGCTGACCTGGGCGTGGTGGGCAAAGACCCGCGCGGCGCCATCGCCGTCAAATTCCCCGCCCGCGAAGTTACCACCCAGTTACTCGACATCGGCGTCAACGTCGGGCGCACCGGCGTCCTCACCCCCTACGCCATGCTTGAGCCGGTAGAAGTGGGAGGCGTCATCGTCAAACAAGCCACCTTGCACAACTTCGACTACATCGCTGAAAAAGACATCCGCATCGGCGACCGCGTCCTGATCAAACGCGCCGGGGACGTCATCCCCTACGTCATCGCTCCGCTGATAGATACCCGCACTGGTCAAGAACGCCCATTCTCACCGCCGCAAACCTGTCCGGTGTGCAGCCAGCCTGTCGAGCATTTCAGCGGCGAAGTCGCCTGGTATTGCGTCAACGCTGCCTGTCCGGCGCAGCTCATCCGCAACCTGGAACACTTCGTTTCACGCACCGCCATGGACATCGTCGGCATGGGCATTAAAATCGTCGAACAACTCGTCGCCGCCGGTCTGCTGCACGATGTAGCGGACATCTACACCCTGCACCGCGCAGACCTGCTCACCCTGGAAGGCTTCGCCGAGAAAAAAGCCGACAACCTCCTGGCTGCTATTCAAATCTCCAAAGAAAGACCCCTGGCGCGCCTGATCAACGCCTTGGGCATCCGCGGCGTTGGCGAAGTGATGGCAGCCAGCCTGGCAGAGACGTACCCCAATCTTGCAGCCTTGCACCGGGCAGCCCAATCACCCTACGCCCTGGACGAATTTCAGCGCATCGAAGGCGTCGGTCCCAACATCGCCCAGGCAATCGTGGACTGGTTCAGCCAAGCCGCCAACCAGCGCGTCGTGGATAAATTGCACGCCGCGGGTGTTATCCCATACACCACCGCGTCGGCTGCCCCAGGTGCAGCGCAACCCTTCAACGCGCTGACCTTCGTCGTAACCGGGACGCTGGCGGGTTTCACACGCACAGAAGCAAAAGAATTTATCCAGGCGCACGGCGGCAAGGTTACCGACTCGGTCAGCAAGAAAACCAGCTACCTGGTTTGCGGCGCTGAGCCTGGCTCAAAGCTAGCCAGGGCGCAATCGTTAGGCGTACCCGTAATAGACGAAGAAGGTCTGCGCAAACTGGCTGACGCGCATTAAAAAAGCCCTCCAGCACCTTAACGCGCCCGTTTTTCGTGTATAATACAGGTAACACAAAATCGCCTCAAACCTGATCTAGACTCGCCAGTCACTCAGGCTTGGTTAAATAATTTTCGTTCACATTGGCAGTGATCTATGGACTTGATAAGCGCACAGGCAGCCTCTCTTATCTCCCGCCCTGAAGCTTCCACCTTGACGCTGCAAATCAATCAGCGTTTCGCTGCGGAAGTGCTTAACGTCGCCGACGACCAGGTAACCCTGGTACTGGAAGGCACGCCCTTCGTGGCGCGCCTCACCTCGGTGGATCAAGCCGCCGCTTTGCAGGGGCAGCGTTTCGCCAACTTTGTCGTGCGTGAAAACACCGGCAACGTTGTCCAATTGCAATTACTTCCCCGCCCAGGTACCACCCCCGAAACACCCGTCGAGACGGGCAAAGCCGCTTCAACTCTCATCCCCAATTTATTGCGCATGGCAGGTCTGCCCACCAGCGACACAAACTCCACCATTGCCCAGGCGCTCATCCGCCAGGGACTGCCGGTAAACGCCGAACTCGTCAACGAATTAAACTCCGCCTTGGCGAATATCTCTGGCTGGGGACAGTTTCAAGCCAATCAGGCTGCCATGCTCAAAGCCGCTGGACTGCCGCTTACCCCCGAAACCCTTGTCCTCGCCCTGGCTCAAAACAACGTTACCACCCTGACAGAAATGATCAACGCCCTCAAGGGAAAGCTTGCCCAGGCAATCAAGGAAAACCCTCAAAAAGCGGCTCAACTGCAAGACATCCTCCATCTCCTCGATCAGATGAGCCTAAACTGGGACACATCCGACGTGCAGCAATTGCAACAGGCGCTCGCCTTTTTGGGGCGTCCCATAGAAAGTGAGCTGGCAAAATTCCTGCGCCAGAACCTTCCCGCTTTAAACGCATTTTCCGGACAGGCTGCTTTTGAACAGGCGCTCGCCGAGTTTCTCCAAAACACATTCCCCTTCCTTAGCGCCGATGAACGCGCCGCATTGCAAAGCGAAATCATGCAAATGCTGCAAAACAACCCCTCCCTGCTCGAAGCGGACGGGCAAGCCGCCTTGGAACGTGAACTGGCTAAGCTTATTCAGAGTAATCCATCAGGTCAACCGGGGTTGACCCCCTTGGAGAACATGATCCCCCAACTGGTGCAAAAATACGCCAACGCTTTGGGCACGCCCGAAGGGCAGGCTGCTTTTGAGCACGACTTGCTCACCTACCTTCAAAACCTTCTCCCTCCTTCTAAAACAAACGCGGAGATGGAAAACGTGGCGCGTCAAGCCATGCAACTCGTTCGCGACGCCTTGTCCACGTTAAACACACCCGAAGGGCAGGCGCAGCTTCAAGAGCAACTCGCCCAGTTATTGCAATCCACCTCGTTCAGCGCCGAAGAACAGGCATCACTCGTTGACGAACTGACGCAGCTGATTCAGCACAACCTCAAAAACCTGGACACCCCCGAAGGGCAATCTGCCCTGGAGCAAAACCTGGCGCGCCTGCTGCAAGGGCGCGCTTCCTCCCTTCCCAACGCAGACATGCTGGAGCTTAGCCAGCACCTTCAAAGCCGGCTTTCCTCCCTCTCCGCACAAGAAGACCTGGCACTCGTCAGCCGCGACATCACCCGCATCGTCCAGGGACACTTACTCACCCTCTCTTCCGATGGACGCACCGGATTACAGCAGGGGTTGGCTCAATTCCTGCAAACCAACGGCGCGCTGATGAGCGCCGAAGCGCGCGCCCTTCTGGAACAGGATATGGCGCGCCTGCTGCAAGATAAAAACGCCTTTCTCCAATCTCCAGAGAGTCAGGCAGGGCTGATGACGCTGGCGCGCCTACGCGGTGGGCTTTCCGGCTCTGGCATGGACGCCTTGCTTAAAGAAATGGACAACCTTCTCGGACGGATGCGCTGGATGCAATTTGAGAACGCTCCCCCGCAAGGTACGCCCCTTAAAGAACAATGGCTAGCCATGGAACTGCCCCTGCTGGCTGGCGCGCAACTGCCGGGTCAAACCCAACAACCGCTGGTGCAACTACGCGTTGCCTACCAATCCGAAGGCAAGAAACGCAAAATTGACCCAAACAACACCCACATCATGCTGCATTTCGACCTGGGCATAAAAGACGAATTCGTTGACGTGGATTTGGCAGTCGTGGAGCGCAAAATCGGCGCACAAATCACCGTTTCCAACACAGATATCCAGCCCATCGCCGAAGATGAAATCCCCAACCTCGAAGAGGGACTGGAACAGGTTGGCTACCTGCTGCAAACCGCACGCTGTGATCTTGCCAAACCCAAGCCTCTTCAAACAACAAGCACCGAAGCACAAAAAGAATACGTCCCCGACTACGTGGGGAAACTAAATTTGAGAGCGTAGAAGGAAAGACTACATGGCATCCAACCGCCCCACTTCCCGCTCCCCACGCCGCACGCAGGCTGTTGCCCTGGGATACGAGCCAGAGAAAGACCAGGCACCGCGCGTTCTCGCTTCCGGCAGCGGCTACGTCGGAGAAAAAATCATCGCCCTCGCCCAGGCAAACAACGTCCCCATTCACAAAGACCCACTGCTTGCCGAAGCCCTCTCCAGCCTGGAAGTGGACACAACCATTCCGCCAGAGTTATACCAGGTCGTCGCCGAAGTCTTAGCCTACGTTTACCGCATCCGCGAAAAATATGGCGAAAAACTCAAAAAAGTTCCCCCTCAAAAATAACATTCTATTCCCTAATAGTTTGTAGGAAGCACTGCGCCGCTTAAATTTGCCCCCACCAGGTTACAGCGGCTTAAATTTGTGCGGCTCAAATCGGTGCGAGTGAGGTTTGCACCCTTTAAATTTGTAGAACTGAGGTCCGCACCGGTCATATCTGCACCCGTCAGGTTCGCGCGCGGCATCGTCGCCTCGCTGAGGTCAACGTTATTCATAAAAGCAGTCAGCAAAATCGCTTCCGTGAGGTCCGCCCGGCGCAGTTCCGCTGCCACCATGTTTGCGCCGGTGAGGTCAGCGCGTCCCAGGCTTGCCATGCTTAAATTTGCCCGGCTCAAATTCGCGCGGCGCATGTCCGCCCGGCTTAAATTCGCTTCGCTGAGATTTGCGTTGGATAAATCCGCGCGGCACAAGTTTGCCCGCACCAATTCTGCCTTGGAAAGATTAACCCCCTTCAAACTCGCTGAACTTAAGTCTGCCCCGGTTAGATCTGCCTGCGAGAGATTGGCACGTTGCAAATCTGCACCGCTCAAATTTACGTTGGTTAAAATTGCCTGCTCCCCATCTTCCCCGCTGGTTTCCAGCCAAAGGCTGTGCTTACGTAAGATATCTGGCAGATTTAAATTCACCATAGCACCCTCTTCTTATACACTCCCTTGCCTTTATGCTCCCGCACCGCGAGATTCATCTCACCGCCAGCCGCAATTTCATCCTCTTCAAACTCACTCACTTGCCTTTGCGTGGCGACTGTTCTGTACTGCCAGCCGCTTTTTCCATTTCTGAAGTCAACAACTCACGCAAAGAATTAAATGCGGCTGGTTGCGCCTCCGAAGCAGCCATCTTTGTTGCCACAATTAACTGATCCACAATCGCCTCGTGAATCTCTTTGCGCCAAATGCGAATGTGATTCGGTGCCTCAATCCCCAGCTTCACCTTTTCACCCTCAACGCCTAAAACGGTGATAACTATATCATCGCCAATAACAATACTCTCTTCCTTACGCCGCGCCAGAACCAGCACATTTCACCTCGATGGAACATCATTCTTTAGCAAAGCGGCTGTCTAAAAAGTTTTGAATTTGCATTTTTCATACCAGGTATGGAATAAATTTCACAGAGAAATACCATAGACGGTATGAATAAAAGCACACCCTTCTTTTTAGACAGCCTCACTCGTTGCGTTATAACATTATAAATAAATTCTACCACAAAAACCGCGAATTTCATTTATCCTGTCTTTTAGATAATAAAAATCTCCCCTTTTCAGAAAAGAGGAGATTTTACGTTCAGAAACTTCATCAAGCATTGCTTGCCCAAAACTCAGTCAATAAGTTACAATCTTGCCTTCGTTTCAGAGCTTTGCCTGTTATACTGCCGGCGCTTCTGTGCCTGTAGGAACCGGCTGTGCGGGAATAGACGGTGTGCTGGCTGTGCCAATGCCGCCCGAAAGCCGCGCTTCAACTGTCGCCCACGAATCGCGCAGCTCTTTCAAGACCGAGACCGCACTGTCATAATCATTGTCGCGCATACACTCCATCACCCATTGATACAGGCGGAATAAGCCGGCTGCCTCCGGATAATCAAAGTTAAGTGCATCTCGCAACACACTTACCGCACGGGTGGCGCGTGTAAGGTCTTTCTCTTCACACGCTGAAATTGCAACATCATACACCATCACCACCAGGTGAATGGGACTGGCATTCATGATATCATTCTCTCGATATTTTGCTGCTTGGTAAGCGTTATACATTGCTTTCTCGCTCCTTCCAGGTCATCACGGGAATTCCCCGCCCATAACCATATTTTACCATGTTTTCATCCTAAAAACACAACCAAATTTCCTGTTACACCATTTCGTGGCACAAGGGTAGACACCACCCTGCCATTGGCGCAAATCCAAGCCAGATGAACTCTCAGGCAGTAACCTTGAACAGCTCTGCTACGCTCAAATCACCCCAGCTCCGCTCTGGAATCGTCCGCAAAATCTCTTTCGTTTCCTTATCCAGGATATTCAGAGTTACCTCGTTGGTCTCGCTGTCCACCTCAAACTGCATCTCAACAGTGTTGATCTTGCGCATTTCCTGTTGCTGCTCTTGCTTGCGTTGTTCGTCCGATTTGCTCTTCGCCTCGGACTTTTTGTCAGATTGTTCAACGTTTTTCACCGTTGCTGCAACTGCGGCACTTTGTTGTGCCACTTGGGCAGCCTGATAGTTGTATTCCTGTCCAGGAACGGTTCCAACTTTATTGATATTAAATTGGTCAGACATGGCACACCTCCTAATCTTTTTTCATTCAGGAAATAACCTGAATTATTTTACCAACCGACTAATATAGCGTGGACGCTCCACCATAAATCGCTGACCAGGTTTGCTGCATGTATTGTAATTGGAGTAACTGGGTTTGCATTTGGGCGTATTGCAGCACCAGAGACGCCTGGCGGGCATCCAATCGTTCATTTTCATCCGTAATATCAGAGGAAACCTCGGAAATCTCAGTGGACATGCGATTTACCGTGCTGGAAAGGTAAGAAGAAGTCGTGCTGCCATAATCTCCCCAATTGCCAGTAAACCGTCCAAGTTCGTCATCGAGGGCACCCATCACAGCGTCAAAAAGCTTCTCTACGTCATCACGATGGTAAGTCAATGCCTCACTTAAAGCTGCTTCATCGGTAATTGAAATAGACAGGTTCTCATCCAACGTGATTCCGATATCGCGCAAACTATTGTAGTCTCCGAGTGTGATTAAATCTCCTGTGCGTCCATCCGGCGTATTTGAGCGTTGATACGTGGCTCCCATCTCCGTACTGAGAGTCGTAAACAAGCGCGAGCGCAAATCAGAGAAAATTGTGTCGTCTGCAAGACCACCGCGCGTATACTGGTTCTCTGCGATCTTCGTTACCCCTGTGTTCTCTTCCAGGAAGAGCAGCATTTCATTCATCTTCGACAGGAAGGATTCAACCGATGCGGTAGCGCTGTCCATGTTTTCCGTAACGGTGAGAGAGTCGCTCTGGGTTGTCCAATCGCTGTGTGTTCCGGTCAGGGTAATACTCATACCCGAAACCACGTTCGATAGGTTGGAATTGGAACGCCGCGTCATCTGGATGCCGTTGATAGAAAACTGCGCCGTCTGCGCCGCCGTTTCATTCGCCGCCACAAACGTGCTGTACGTCCCCGAACCAGCCGCATCTAAAATCCCCAGCGAGCGCAGCACTTCGTTGCCCTCCGTCTCGCTCGCCTGCATTGAGCGACCGCTGTTCTTGCTGGTCAACACCAAACGCCCGTCAATGATGTTCGCCACCACCGCGTTTCCATCTGCATACGTTACTGAGTTGATCTTCGACGCGATATTCGCCAGTGTGTCGCTGGAGGAAATGGTTACTTTTGACCCCTGGGCGGCGTAGCTAAGTACTCCTGCCACACCCTCGTCCGCATCTGTATAACTGGAAGGATCGTTGAAGTTGATTTTCAATCCTCGTCCCGTATCGAATTCACCGGCAGTAATCGTTTGCCAATCACTGGTATGCGTCGTAGTATCTGTACCGCTGCGAATACTAACCGCCTGACCGCTGTCTGCATCAATTAACCGAAATTGCCACGTCCCGCTGCTGGTCTTGCGCACTTCAACGTTGTAATCTCCGTTGCCCAGTTGCTTCTTGCCTGCGTCAATCGCGCCGGTGATGCTGGTATCATCCACCGTGCTAAAGGCGCTGATCACGTCTGCATCCCGCGAAGTTTCACTGGCTAACGGACCCTGATCGGCAGTGCGTCCGCCAATGAAAAACTCACCCGAAAGCCCCAGCGCCGTGGAAGAACTGGCTTGCTTTGTGCCGCGTACTTGATGGGATGTCGCTAAGCGGTTCACCGCAATTTTATATTCCCCCGCCACCGAAGAAGAAGTCAGCGATGCCTTAACCACCGCGTCGTTCGTGCCGTAGCCATCAACACTGCTTTCTTTGCCCGCCTTAATCGCATACGACCCATCCTTGGATATCAACGCCTGGGTCAATCTTTGCAGTTCGCTAAACCGAGTCTGCAAATCTGAATACATTTTCTTTTGGGCTTCCAGCGTCGTCTTCTTTGTTTCCAAAGTAGACAGTTTCTGCTGCTTTTCATACAGCATCGTATTTTCGATGATGCTTTGAAAATAAGAGCTAAGTCCACTTACTGTACCCATTTTTTACCTCCGCTACGCACCTTTTACGCAATCTCCATGCGCTTCACGTTCGCTTACACTTTGTTTTCGTCTTATTACCATAAAACTTTAATCGCCCGTGCGTAAAAGTATATAATGAAAAGGCTGCCCAAAAAGCCTGAAAATATAGCATTAATTCTAGATTGTGAAACACACCCTTTCAAATGTGGATCATCCGTTTTGGGCAACCTCCAGATATTGTTCCAATCGCCTTATCCTCTTCTATCTGCCCTACTGGAACAGCGAGAGGATGAATTGCGGCGCCACGTTCGCCTGCGCTAACATGGCTGTTGCTGTCTGTTGCAAGATCGAGAACTTGCTCGCTGACACTTGCTCTTCCGCCATATTGGCGTTCATAATCCGGTTATACGCCGCTTCCGTGTTCGTGTATTGTACGCGCAACGTTTCTTCTTTAAACTGCAAACGCGCCGTAAACGAACCAACGTCCATCACCGCCCGCCGTACCTTGTTTAAGGCGTCCTCGATAACGTCGTTGTATGCCTTCGCCATTGCGCTGTCTGAGACCGCGATCGAACCTCCCAATAAACCGCCATTCACTGTGGTGAGTACACTGGTAGTAAAACCTGCACTGCCGCCGGCTGCCGTTGAAAACGAGAAACCCACGCTGCCGCCATCTGCGTCCACCAAGAAGAATAAATTATTGGCGCCCCAACCGCTGGAACCGCTCAACAATGGTTTGTTATTCCACGCCGTCTGCCCTACGATCTGGTCAATTTCTGCCGCGTAGTCACTCAATTGCGCACTGACTGCCTGACGTTCTGCGCTTCCAATAGTATCCCCAATGGCTTCCAACGTCTTTGATTTCATCTTGACCAGGATGTCTTGAATCTTGCGCAAACCGCCTTCCATAGTGGACATCAAACTGTTCGCGTCTCCCATGGAACGCAGCACCACTTCCAGGCTTTGGCGGCGAATATCAAACGTAGTCGCCAGGTTCAACCCCGCCGGGTCTTCGTAAGCGAAATTGATGCGTTTCCCGGTTGCCAGACGTGTTTGGTGGGTCGCTAATTGCTGGTTGACGTACGTCAACGAATTTAACGCGTTCAGCGCTCCAATATTTCCCGCTACTCTTGTTACATCAACATTTCCGGACATTTTATACCTCCTTGTTAACTAAAACGAGGGGATCCTTCCCCTTTGTTCACCATACCGATATTCTGTTATCGTCAAAAAAGTCCCAGACTTTATACAATCAACACACTTCCTTGCTCTTTTAAGTTTGGGTTAACAATTATTTTTGCAGGTTTCCTTTTTATTGAAACACAGGCATACTTCTATGCCTGTGTTTCTCGTTTTTACCCTTGTTTATCTTATCTGAACAGAGAGAGGATGAACTGCGGCGCCACATTCGCCTGCGATAACATCGCCGTCGCTGTCTGCTGCAGAATGGAGAACTTGCTCGATTCTACCTGCTCTTCTGCCATGTTGGCGTTCATAATTCGGTTGTAGGCTGCTTCCGTGTTCGTGTATTGCACCGTCAACGAGTCTTCCTTGAACGTCAAACGTGCCATGAACGAACCGACCTCACGCACACCCTGCTTCACACGGGATAACGCCGTGTCTATCGTGTCCGAGACTGTCTTGGCGTCCGCTCCACCGGCGCTCGCCGAGGTCAAGGTTGTGGTGGTGAAGCCTAACCCGGTCGTTCCGCTGGCGGTTACGAAGGAACGATTGCTGCCGAACGAGAAGCCCACGCTGCCACCCGCAGAGTCCACCAGGAAGGACAGTTGTTCAGTTGATGTGCCCGTCCCGCCGCTCGCCGAGCCGCTGATCAGGTTGCGCCCGTTCCACTGCGTCTGTGCGGCAATGTTGTCAATTTCACCGGCGTACTCCTTCAATTGCGCTACGATCGCATCCCGTTCGCTCTGTCCTATCGTGTCGCCGATCGCTTCCATCGCCTTGTTCTTCATCTTCACCAGGATGTCCTGAATCTTGCGCAACCCGCCTTCTGCCGTGGAAAGCATGTTCTTTGAGTCTCCGATGCTGTTCAAGGCGACCTGCAAGCCCTGGCGGCGCACGTCAAAGGTGGTGGCTAAGTTCAACCCGGCTGGGTCTTCATAGGCGTAGTTGATGCGTTTACCGGTTGCCAGACGAGTCTGGTGCATGGACAATTGACTGTTGACATACGATAGTGAGTTGAGTGAGTTCAGCGCTCCAATATTTCCTGCTACTCTGGTTACATCTACGTTAGACATTTTAAACCTCCATGTTTAGAATTGGGGGGCATTCCATGCCCCTGGTTTTGTTTTATTTTGCAAAAAATATTTTCTTGCAAACCGTATTACAAATGTCTTCGTCAACAGTATAAAAAACTTTATCCCCTTTACGTTAATTTCGCGTAAATTTTTCGTAAATATGTCCGCTCATTTCCTTTGTTCTGCCGTCTCTAGGGGTGCACGCGCCAGGCGAAAACCGATCAGCGGAGAAACGTAAGACGGCAAGACCCACTCTCGAGACGAACAACGCGCCAGCTTACGGCTATAATAATACGCTCCGCCGCGCAACACACATTTGCTTTCCGGCGTTATCTCCTCGCGCCCGTCGCTTGCATCGTAAGGATATGGCTCCAGGACGCTGTTCGTCCACTCCCACACGTTCCCCGCCAGGTCCGCCACGCCAAAAGGACTGTCGCCGCCCGGCGAATACGAACCAATCGGCGTCGTAATGCGTTTACCGCTTTCCTGTGTATTGCAGCGCCAGTTCTCAAAACGATCTCCCCAGGGGTAAATACGCTCATCTTCTCCGCGCGCGGCCCGCTCCCATTCTGCTTCTGTGGGCAAACGGAACTTCATTCCGGTTTGTTCACTCAGCCACTTGCAATAAACCACGGCGTCCTCTTGGGAAATCCCTACCACCGGATGGTCGCGGATGGCATCCGCTGGCTTAAAACCATGCCAATAGCGCGGTACCCGATGTCCCGTCGCCCAGGCGAACGTAAAATATTCCGCATTTGTAATCGGGTACAAACCAATGTCAAAAGCAGCCACGTACACTTGGTGTTGTGGTTGTTCAATTTCAAATAAATTTCGACTGTACCATTCCTCTGCCCAGTCCTCATACTCCAGCATATTTGCCACTTGTTCCAGGCTGGTACCCATAATCACGTACCCCTCTGGAATGGAAACCATTGTAGGAGGAGTGATCTGCGGAATAATATCCGCTCTTGATTTGCGCGGTTTTTCGGGCTTTTCCGGGAATTGCATGATGTTCTATCCTCCCACAACTTGATTTATTACTGTATTATATACCTTTATGATTTCTTCAACGTGCTCGTCAATGTTTTGCGCAATTCCAAATAAATATGCGTCTCTGGCAGCCTCAGCTTTATGTTCTTCCAGATGATCTACCATATCCATTAACACGCGTTCCCACGCACCAGCGGTGTTTTTCACCAACCACCCATACGCACGCAGGTCGCTATATGCCGGGCTGTCAGTGGCTACCCAGGGAATCTTCATCACCATATATTCCAACACCTTGATCCAGCTTCGCCGGTCGTCATACGCCCCGCCCAGGGGAGCCAGACCAATGTCATACTCCGCCAGATGATTCGGCCAATGCGAATGCGGCACCCAGGGGCGTTGTAAAACATTCTTCACCGGCAACCCCAGCTTTTCGATAATTCGTTTATCACTGCCACAGATCATCACTTTGATATTGGGGCGGGCACGACAAACGCTTCGCAAAGCAGGGATAACTCCGCTCTTCTCAAAACTCTCCAGGTGTGAAACACTGCCTCCCCATCCAATGACGACCCCGTCGTGCGGTTTCAGATCCACCTGGTATTTTTGCAAATCAATGTAATTTGGCAGGTAAACCATATCCGTGTAATCTTTCCAATCGTCCGCCAGGCGTTTGGATGGCACAGTAGCCGCGTGAACCAGGCGCAACCCCCACTTAAATTGCGTCAATGGCGGCGGGTCAACCTTTTCCCACGTTTCGTTGCCGTTCTCATCAATTCGACGGGCTTGATTTTCACCCCAAAAACGATAACTGGGATTGTCCGGCGTCATCAGGTGATAAGCATCGTCAAAATCGGCGACGACGATTTTATCTTGCGCCTTCCAGTGCTGAATCGCTGCCAGCATTGGACCGTATAAAGCGCGTTCTATTATTATAATGTCTGCGTTGATACAGGCTTCCTGTACTTTGGGAGTGTTTTTCACAAAATCAAAGCGCGAAAGCAGGCGCGCCGCGTGAACACCCGTGCGGTTCAGCGCCCGCGCCGGCACGGCGCAGCGCCACTCACTCGAGTTCCACTCTAGCGGATTATCCGAATAGACATAAACGATTCTCATGCGTTCGTCTTCCGTATTTTTATTATACTCGATTTATACTTTTTTTCTCGCTTTTTCTAAAGTTCCTTCAATAAGCCGCTGCCAAACATCCCCTACGGCGTTAATTTCGCGCCCTTCAGCCTTTTTCCATCCCTCTTGCCCCAAGGAAGCGCGCATATCCGCATCCAGAATGAGTTGACGTAAATGATCAATCCATTCTTCGGGAGTGCGAGCAATCAACCCGCCCACTTTCCATTCCAGAAAAGCCGGGATTGGTGATGCAATCCAGGGAATGCGTCGCGCCCCGGCTTCCATCAAGCGCCGGTCCGAGCGCATTTGATTGTACAACGTCTCACGCATCGGCGCCAGCAGAATATCCACCTGCCCCAGTAAATAAGGGTAATCTTCCATGGACACCGGCGGCAGGAACAGACGGCGCGATTCCGGCAATCGCTCGAACAATTGATAAACTTGTGCATCTCCCCCAATTACCAACTGAGTTTGTGGAAATTCACGCAGCACGCGCAGCACCATACGCCGGATTTCTGCCACGTCTTCCACCTCGCCAGCCGCACCGATCCAACCCAGGTTTACGGTATGCCGTCGGCTGGCTGGCTTTTGCCACAACCCGTTGCGCATCATCCACCCATGCGGCACCACACTGACCTTCCTCCCTTCCGTTTCCACCTTCTCCGCCAGGCATCTGCTCGGAGTAGTGATGCGCTCCGCCAACAATATCGCCGCCGTATACACGCGGGTTTTTTCTACCGAGGACAGTCCAAATTCCGCATACGCCGGGTGTGTCGCTGGTAATTGCTCAAAATCGTGCTCCAAATCAATGATCACCGGGATGTGCGCGCCCGCGCAAGCCGCCAACAACTCCATCAATTTAGCGTCGCCGTGCGGGTTAAATGCAATTGCAACGTCATATCTCTCGTTGAAATCTATCCTCTCCGACGCCAAAACCGTTTGATAGCCGCGCAGAGAAAGCGCCTTGAGGGCAAACATCGCCCGCGCTGAGATCTGATACGTGGCAGGCACCAGGATGAGCACGCGCGCTTTCGCCATCGGCAACGCATTGGCGTTGCCTGCTCCCGCTTCCCCGCTGCTCTCTGCCAGGCTAGCCCCCAATTGATCGTGCACACCGTCCAGCAAGTCGTCCAGCGCCTGCGCCAGGTCTGGGCGTCCTTCCGCGCGCGCCTGGCGGATGTTTAATTCCAGCATTGCCGGAATCAGAGTTTCAATATCGCTCAAATGCTCCGCCACAGCCAGAGCCGGACGTGGGCTTTGTTTGATTTCCTCTAGCAGTTGCGCCGCTTTATTCAGGTCGTTCTCTGTTACTGTGCTTGTCTGCCCGATAATCCGCTGTAATAGCCGTCCAATCGTGCGCAATTCAGGCACTCTAGCAGCCTCTCCGCTTGGTTTGGGTTCCTTATCCGGCTTTGCCAGGCGCAAACGCCGCGCAATCTCCGGGTTTTCTGGGGAAAGCTCAAGGGCATACGCGTACATCTGGGCAGCCGTCTGCGTCTCCCCCTGCGCCAGGTAGCAATCTCCAATGACAACGTAAGACTCCACGTCCTCCGGGTAGTCGCGCAGGATCATGGCATAGATTTTCAAGCCCTCCTCAATTCGGTCAGCGTTGAGGTGAGCCAAGCCTAGCTCTTTGCGCGTTTGAAGCGACGTTCTCTCCTGCATACTATATCGGTTTTACTATATCCACTGTTTTCATTCAATAAAGGCAAAATGAAACTCACGTAAATTGTACGCGATAAAATTTACGCCCGCACCCAGTCGCGATCAACCCTTTTAAACCATTTCAATGCGGTCGCGCCCGCCTTCCTTTGCCTTATACAAGGCGTCGTCTGCCCGTTTCACCAACCCATCCAGCGACGCATCTTCGTTCGCCTGGGCTATACCCATGCTCGTAGTGATTCTGACAGTCTCGCCCGTTACAGGAAAATCTCTCATACTAACCTCCTCGCGTATCCTCTGGGCGAATATGTACGCTTCGCGTGCAGGCGTTTCTGGCAGCAGCAAAACAAACTCCTCCCCGCCCCAGCGCGCGAACACGTCATTTATCCTCTTCATTCCGTCAACTCCCTGCGCAAATTTAATTAATACTTCATCCCCAGCCAGATGCCCATAGCGATCATTGATTTTCTTGAAATAGTCCAGATCCATGAGAATCAACGAAAACGGGAGATTATAACGCTGATAGCGCGAAAACTCACTTTCTGCAATCTCGTAAAATTTTCGCCGGTTCAACACCCCTGTCAAATCATCCCGAATTGCAAGCTGCTCCATAGCCTCTTTGGCTTTCTTCTCCTCCATGCGCGCCACGAATTGGTACCGCCGGTAAGAATACATGCGCACCGACAACACGAAACCCAGCACGTTGGTGAGAATGTAAGAAAACAACGCCAGATTCAACATCGGCGTGGGGATGGAATGCTTGCAAAAAAATATCACCGCCATACTTAAAACCGTAAAAAGAAGGCAGGATATGAGCCGGAATATCAAATTATTGGGTACCAGCACGTAGATCGTAAACAACAGCAACACATCTGTCGTCGTGTAGGCAACGTAATTGTACGGACGCGTATAACTGACGTACACGGTAAGAAGAACCGAGACGACAGTCCACAAGAAAACAATCCTGTCGTGGGCGTAGACTTTTTCCACCTTAAAATAAAGAACATAATAATACAGCAAAGAAAAAATTAGCAACGCCACCC
>CAZGDA010000011.1:15819-39741 GCA_964524425.1 uncultured Anaerolineaceae bacterium
AAACTGGCGGCTGTACCCGAAAAAAGCGTAATCTGAGCTGATGTAAAAGACGACCGCAAAAAGCCACAACGAACTGGCGAGAATTGTCTGGGTTATGTCGGCTCGTAAATAACTTAGCCGGTATTCCTCTTCCCACTCGCCAAGATGGAAATTAATTCCCAACACTCTGTTCAGAGTCATCTGCATCCCCTAAACCGCACGAGTTCTCCTTACAGTTCACTTTCGCGTTTAGCTATGTAGTTCAACAAGTCCTGGCAATGGGCAGCGTCCGCCTCAATTTCTGCTCTTCTCGTCGCTCGCAAACTGGGATGGTTCAGCAAACGCCTGAAACTGTCCTGCGCCTTGCGCAAGGCGTCTGCGCTTTTCATTACGTTCTCCTTCCAAACCGCCCCATTTTCACGCCACAATGCGTCCTTCTCCATTTCTATGGCAGCCCGCAAATGGCTCTCTCCCCACCCTCCATACGCCTGCCCCATTAAATCCAGCGCAGAGGTCTGCCCATCCACGTCATCCCCGGCGATGTTGGCGCACGCCTCGGCGGCGTTGACCGCCAGTTCATAATGTCCGCGATTGCTGGCGATGAAAGACAGAATGCGCAGCACGTCTTTCATCAACTCCACCCCCACGCTGCTATTATCCAACTCCATCAAAACCCGGTAACAATACGAATAAGCCAGGGAATGTTCGCCCAGGTGGAAATAAATAATTCCCAGTTTCGCCGTCAAATACGCGTTATCTGGCTCACGGTTTACCGCCTGCTCCAGCATAACCAGGCTGCGGCGGATACGATCTTCGTTTCCTTGCACCGTCTGTTGGATATACCCGTAATGCCACCAGATCAGGGCAAGCTCCTCTGCCAGCTTGCCGCCGGCGCGTAAAATAGAAGGGGCAATTTGATTGTGTACGCTTTGCTCAAAACGATAGTGGGAACGGTTGCGAAAAATGCGCACCTGCAGCGAGTCGTGATACTCCGTCAAAGCGCTGGAAGGGTTAAAATTACGCACCGTAACCATGATCCCTTCCGCATCGCTCTCTGCCAAAACCTGTTTTATGCGTTGACGCGTGCCTGTCTCCAATTCCTCATCCGCATCTATATACAATATCCATTTACAGCTTGCTTTCTCCAGGCTCACGTTGCGCGCCTGCGAGAAATCGTTTTGCCAGGTGAAATGAGAGACCTTTGCCCCGAAAGACCGCGCTATCTCAACCGTTCGATCACTTGAGCCGGTGTCCACAACGATCAGTTCATCTGCCACGCCTTGCATACTTTCCAGGCAGCGTGCCAGGTTTCCCTCCTCGTTCTTGACGATCATGCACACAGACAGGGTAGATTGAGAGTAGCATTCATCCATAGCCTTACCCCTCCATGATGTTCCTAAAGAGACGCTCATTAACCCGTCCCATCTTTCATCATCCTTTAATAGCCATTATACCACTTATGATTATAATTAATCTCAGTTCAAAAGGCAGACCGCGCGACCCTAAATAAGATTTCGCTTCTGCCTCCCGCTAATCTGATAAAACTTGGGAGAAAAAGAATCCTATGCAAGCAACCAATACCACCACCAAAGATCCCCGCACCGTCCTCATTACTGGCGTGGCGGGCGGAATTGGGCGCGCCACCGCCAAAACTTTCGCCAGTGCTGGCTGGCGCGTGGTCGGCGTAGACCGCGCCCCAGATTTCGGTGAGCCTTTCCCCGAAAACGGGCTATACATCCGCGCCGATATTTCTCTGCCGGAGGAGATCGTCAACATCTTTATGCAGACCCGCCAGTTCACCGATAAACTCAACGCCGTCGTCAACAACGCCGCTTTGCAGATCAACAAACCGCTTTTGGATATCAGCGTGGAAGAATGGGACCTGGTCATGGCTTCCAATCTGCGCTCGGTTTTCCTGGCAACGAAACTGGCTCATCCGCTGCTGAAAGCCGCCGGGGGCGGAGCCATCGTCAACGTCTCCTCGGTCCACGCCGTAGCCACTTCTCTCAACATCTCCGCCTACGCCGCCAGCAAAGGCGGTCTGCTGGCTTTGACGCGTGAAATGGCGATCGAGTTCGCCAAAGACAACTTGCGCGTCAACGCCATTTTACCTGGCGCCGTGGATACTCCCATGCTGCGCGCCGGCTTAGGACGCGGACACCTCGGCGGCACGGACATCACCGAACGCCTGGATAACCTGGCGCGTAAAACTGTCAACGGCAGAATCGGCAAACCCGAAGAGATTGCTAGCGCCATTTACTTCCTCGCAGACGACGAGCAATCCTCGTTTATGACCGGTCAGGCGATGATCGTGGATGGCGGCGCGACGGCGCGCTTGAGTACAGAATAGCGCCTAGACCGCCTTACAAAGCCGCTTTTCGGGCTGCAATCACGTTCGCCACGTAAGCCGCCAGGTCGTCCAACCCATCGGCTAGCTCGCCCTCGCCCTCTTGACGCGCCCGCGCCGCGTCTTGCATCACCAGCGCGTGCAGGTCATCATCCAGGCGCGCCTCATGTTGGCGCAGCGCAGCCTCTATTTCCTCCGCCTGCAGCAGCATCTCCAACGTTTGCCGGGCAGAGTACGACGCCGCAGCCTGCCCAGCCAGGCTGATTTTCTTTTCCACCTCTGCCAGCTTTTTCGTGCAAGATTTCACGTCCTCGTCTTCGGCAGAAAATTCACGCAGCAATTCCAGTTGCTCCCTGGCTTTATCAAGCTCACCTGCATCTATAAGCTCACACACCAGCCTGGCGCGCCCTCTCCAATACAACGGCTCTCGTTCCGCCAGAATAGTCAATTGCTGCACTGCCTCACTGCACCGCCCCATTGCCGCCAGCATGTCTGCATACCAATACAAAGCCAGCGTATAGTCCGGGCATTGGCTCATCACCCGTTTCACCATAGGGACGGCGCGCTGAAGCCTTCCGGTTTCCGCCAACCCAATTGCCTTCTTCAATTCCTCAACCGCGTTGCTAAAACAGCGTGTTTTCTTCTGTCCATAAAAAACTTCGTCGTCCGCCTTCACTGGATGCCATTTTGCCAGCAACTTGTCCAGGTTTTCAGCGGAGCACCGGTGCAGCGAATGTATCCCGTCCACCCCCTTGCTGGCGCTTTCGTGATGATACAGCCACGCCGCCGGTTGGTATTGAATGCGGTAACCGCGCTGGCGTGCCCGCCAGCAGAAATCCACGTCCTCAAACACACCCCGCCCAAAACGGGTGTCCCAGCCGCCGAGTTCATTCCACACCGCCCGCCGCACCAGGAAACACGCCCCGGAAACAGCGTTTACGTAACGCATCTTGTTCGCCTCCGCGTAATTCATGTCCTGCCCTTGAAACGGGTGATATATGCGCGTAACGTCTGGCTCCTTGCGCACCCCCACGCCCGCGTGCTGAATCTTGTTTGCCACCAGTCGGGCTGCCTGTGGCGGATACACCAACTTGGCGCCCACAACCGCTACGTCCCGTTCGTGAGGGATTAATTTCTCCAGCCATCCCGGCTCGCTTGCCTGTGTGTCCGAGTTGAGCAACAAAACAAATTCCGCCGAACCCAGCCCCGCACCGGCGCGCGTCGTTCCGATAAAACCCAGGTTTTGGCGCGTGCGCGCCAGGGTGATATTTTCTCGTCCGCGCAAACCATTAAAAACCTCCGCCACGTCCTCGCCCGGAGAGCAATCGTCCACCAAAATCCAGTGTGTATTTTGGCTGGTTTTTTGTAGCCCCTCGATGCACTCCCGTAACAATTGCGCGCTTCCATAAATAGGGATGACCACATCCACCTGCCAATCCTTTGCCTCGGCTCTTTGCAGAAGGATCACGTCCCCAACGCTTTGTTCCTTTGTTACATTCTTATCCCGTTCTGCGATGACCGCCGCAATGTACTCACCCAGGGTTTTCAAACCCTCAACCAGTTCCGTTTCCCCTGCCAAAGCCGCCGTCGCCGCGTTTTGTTTTACCAGCGCCAACAGTTCTTCATCCAGGCGCTCTACGTGTGTCTGCAGCGCCGCTGGCAGGTCCTCCGCTTCTAACAGCGCAGTCAACGTATCGGCTGCTTTCGGGCGCACGGGTTGGATACGGCTCACCTGCGCAGTGCCGCGCAGCGTCGGCGCCTGCTGCGGCAGGTAAGCCGCCAGCCTGCGTGCCCTTTCCTCTACTGTCGCCTCGTGTGGAAAGACTTCCATAAGATAAGCCAACTCATGTCCTGCCTCTTGTGGTTTTTCAGCTGCCAGCAACTCATCCACCAGCAGCAAACGTGCATCCCAATACTCAGGAGAAAACTCCAGGGCGCGGCTGAGGTGTTCCGCCGCTTCGGCGTGTTTTCCCTGCCCGGCTAAAATTTGCGCAAATCCGATCAAAACGTCGGGTAGATCAGGATTTTTCTTCACTGCCGTTTTCATAATCTGAAATGCGTCCTGGCTTTTGCCCTGCTCCATCAGTTTCGACGCATACAGCACGACCGCACGGGCTTGCTGCCAGCGTTTCACCGTCTGCGCTCCGAAGAAAATTTCCTCGTCGCTGCCTATCGGCTGCCATTTTGCCAGGAGAGCATCCAGATTTTGATTCTTGCGGTTGTAAAGCAAATGTCTGCCGCCTACATTCTCGCTGGCACTGGAACGGTGATAAAGCACCGCCTGCGGTTGATACAACACGCGGTATCCTTTTTTCCGCGCCTGCCAGCACAAATCCACGTCCTCGTACACTCCGCGTCCAAATCGCCGGTCCCAGCCGCCCAGTTCGTCCCACACTTTGCGACGGATAAGAAAACACGCCCCGGTAACTGCATTGACGTAGCGTTTCTGGTTGACTTGCGGGGTATCCGCCGCCCAACTTAAGAAGGGATGATACGGAAAGCCTTGCTCGCTGCGCGCTACACCCGCGTGCTGCACCCTGCCCGCGCTCACCCCCGGCGCGTCTGGCGGATAAAGCAGCTTTGCCCCCGCAATCGCCACGTCTTCTTCTTCAGGGATGAGTTTTTCCAGCCAGCCATTTTCTAGCGCCTGCGTGTCCGAATTGAGGAAAAGCACGAACGGCGCGTTTCCCAGCGCCGCGCCCGTGATACAACTGTCCAAAAATCCCAGATTCGTGAAATTGCGATACAGTTTGATGCGTTGGTTTCCCTTCCAGCGCACAAACAGCGTCTCAATCTCCTTCCCCGGTGAACAGTCATCCACCAAAATCAAACCGGCATTTTCTGTGGTTGCCAGTACGCTCTCCACGCACGCCTCCACCAGCGCCGATTGCCCGTAAATCGGCACAACAACGTCCACCAGCCAGGCAGATGCCTGTTTGCCTTCTGGCTGCGTCGTGTAACGTTCCTTAATCTTATCGCGAATGTACGCCGCCAGCGCTTCCAGCCCTTCCACCAATTCGCCCTGCCTGTCTGCACCAGCCGCCGAAACGTTCTCGGCAATCAAATCCAGCAACGGCTGGTTAAACTCCGCTTCATGCTCTTGCAAGGCAGCCTGAAGGTCTTCCGCCTCCAATAACGCCGTCAGCGTTTCCGCCGCGCTGGGGGTAGGTTTAACCTCCTCAACGGTCACTGGCTGACGGATGTGCGCCGCTAATCTTGCCTTGCGTTCCAGCGCCGGGGCAAAATTGGGCATCACCTCCAGCATTTTCTCTAGCACGGCTGCTGCCTGCTCCACTTGCTTCACCGCAATGAACTCGTCCGCCAGAAGCAAGCGTGCGTTCCAATCCATCGGTTCCAACGCCACGCCGCGTTGCAAACACTCCACCGCCTGTGCGTGCTCCCCCTCAAAAGCCAGCAGCCTGGCTAACCCAAACAACACCGGCGCGTAATCGGGAGCCGTTTCCCGCGCTCCCTGCAAAACCGCCCGCGCTTCGCTGATCTTACGCTGCTCAATGAACTCCACCGCCCGTCCCAGTTCTTTCCTGGCGCGCACCCACGCGCTGTATTTCTTCCCGCTGTATCGTTGACGGTAAGGGCGCCGCGCCGCATCCGCTTCTGGAATGGCGTTATTCAGATTTTCCGAAAGGGATGCGGGAGTTTTCCAATACAATCCGGTGAACACGGGCAGGTGCAACAAGGGGTGTCTCTCTGCAATGCGCAGCCAGAACTCTTGATCTCCAATAGCGACGAAGGACTCGTCAAAATACCCCACTTCCTCGTGTATAGATTTGCGCCACATGGGGTGCGGTCCAACGCGATTGTTTTCCAACAGATCCTCGTAGAAATATTCACCCCATAACATCGCTCCAGCTCGTGTGTGCTTTTCAAACGTTTCGTGCGGTGTGGTGGTGATGTACGTATCGCCATACACCAGCGCCGCTTCGGGGTGTTCTTCCAGAGCGCGCAGCATGATCTCGTGCGCATCCCTGCGCAGGCGGTCATTCGTACTCAAGGGCGTGATGTACTTGCCGCTAGCGTTTTGTATGGCGAGATTCCAGGCGGCATACACCCCAATGCGCTCCCCCGTGCGAATGTACAGGATATTCTTGTGCTTCTTCTGAAACTCAGCCACAATTTCCCCTTCGTTTTGCGGGGAAGCCGCGTCTACTACAATAATCTCCAAACGCTCGCCAATGCTTTGATTGACGAGATCACTCAGGCATTCGCCGATGAACTCAGCCGACTTGTACGTAGAGACGATTACGCTGACCAGGTAATCCGTTTTGCGATGCGGAAAATGCGCCGGTTTGTCGCTGGCTTCAGTCACGACTGCCTGCTGCGGGACGGGCTGGCGCCGAATTACCGCCGCCATTACGGCTGCCATCTTCTTCCAGGTGAATTGTTGCGCCTGTTCAATGCCACGCACGCGCAGATGCGCACGCACAGTCGGCTTCAACACTTCCCGCAAAGCCGCCCCGATCTCCTCCACCGAGCGCGGGTCAACGTAAAGCACTGCCTCTCCGCCCACCTCCGGCAGAGAGGAGTTCCTGGCGGTGATAACCGGGCAGCCGCACGCCATAGCCTCTGCCACAGGCAGACCAAATCCCTCGTACACGGAAGGATACACCAGCGCCAATGCGCCAGAATATGCCGCGCGCATTTCCTCGTCCGCTATGGTAGGCAGCACGCTTATTTGCCCTGCCTCCATCACCCGCCGCTCCTCCGCGCTGAGCTGTGCCGCGCCGCCCACTGCCACAACCTGCATGCCCGTTTCCTTCAACGCCATAAAAGCCTGGTAAAACGGCAGTGGATTTTTATACCCCTCGCGCTTGCCCACCAGCAGAAAATACGGACGGCGGATGTCGTACTTGCGCAGGAACGCCTCCACTTCCACCTGGGTAGCCGGTTTAAAAACGTCCGCCACGCCAATATGGGCTGTGGTTACTCTGTCTTCTGCCACGCCATAGATGCGCACCAAATCTCGTTTCGTGGAATGTGAGATCGCAAGATATTCGCTGGCGTTGGCGATGGCGCGCCGCTTGGAAAGCCATTCGGGGTGCGCAAGGTCCCAGCCGAAGATTTCTGGGATCATGTCGTACATCAACAGCACGTTGCGCACACCAGGAGCGCGCGTGTAATACGTGCTCATAAACACGTCCGCGCCCAATTCAGCGCACACACGCGCCAGCATAGCATCGTCGCGCTCCAAAACCTCCGCCGTCCCCATCTGCATCGCCGGTATCTCATATTCGTTTATACCAGGAATTCCCACCGGGTAACCACGTCGCCGCAGCAGGGTGATCTCCGCTTCCGGCAGCGCCGCCGCCAGTTCCGCGATAACGCTGCGCCAGACGCGCGAGATTCCCAGGGGCTGCCCCGCCTGCCACTGGAAAATAAACCCGTCAATCACAATCTTTAACTTCGCGTTTGCATTTGGGTGATCCATTCGTCGCGCCGCCCCGATTTGCACCCTCCCCTGGGCGTCCAAAAAGCCCAGCGCTCGCCACTTGTGTACCAGGTATTGTTGGTTTTGCGCCGAACCGCGCTGCGCCACCTCCACACTTGTCGTCCCGGATTTATGAGCGTGGTGCACCACCGCCGCACGCGGCAAGGCGTATACTCGATATCCCAGCACCTGGGCGCGCACGCTGAAATCGTCGTCCTCGTGCCAAAACTTACCCAGGTTCTCGTCGAAGAAACCCATCTCACGGATCACTCCCGCGCGGATCCAGGTAGCAAACCCGCCAGAAGCCACGTCCACCGCCTCTGGCTGACGCGTCGCCGGACCGCGCAGCTCGCGCCCCTCTCGGCTCACCTCCATCCAATACCCCGCCACTCCGGCAATCCCCACATCCGAATGGCTACGGCAGAGCGCAAGGTACGGATCAATCCACCCGCCAAACAGTTCGATGTCGTTATCCATAAACACCAGGTACGTATCGTCAGACACGCGCGGCAGGATAATCTGAATTAGCCGGTTGCGCCCGCCGGAAACACCCAGGTTCTCCGCACTTAATTCGTAATGCACGTGTGCGTCGTTTTGCTGCGCCAACCAGGCAGCCGTCTCGTCCGTTGAGGCGTTATCCACAATGAACACCTCGTACGGGACAGGCGTATACCGAGCGATGCTCGCCAGCGCTTTTTTGGTGAATTCCAACGCATTGTGCGTTAAAATCGCGAACGCCACCACCGGTTTACCCTTCTGCGCCGCATCCTCGGCAGGCGGGCGGGTCGCTTCGCCAATTTTTCGCAGCGCCTCGCGCACCACTGGCTGGAAAGGGTCAATCTGCAAAGCGTGCTTGTACGCCGCCTGCGCCGAAACCCAGTCTCCCAATTCAAAATAACGCTTGCCCATCACCAGCCAGGTTTCCATATCGTCCGGCTTTAATTCCAGCACGCTCAAATATGCCAGGGCGCTGTCGCGCGCCTGCCCCAGCTCTCCCAGCACATTGCCCATCAGCTTCAGAGCGTCCGTGTTGTTGGGGTCGCGCCCCAAAATGCGTTGAACGACCTTTTCGGCGTCCTCATAACGCTTCAGTAAAATCAAGACCGCCGCCAGGTTGAGCAGCGCCGCAGACGAGTCCGGCGCCAGAACAGTAGCCTTGACGAATTCACGCCGCGCCGCCTCGGCGTCCCCGCTGCGCAGCAACAAGTTGCCATAAGCCAGAATGAGTTGGATGTCGTCCGGCGCAAGGTCTAACGCCTGACGCAAAAGACTCTGGGAGTTTTTAATTTCCCCGCGCATAAAAGCCTGATCGGCTTGTTGCAACAGGGCGTTGATTTGCTCCGTTTCTCTGGCTGGTGGGGGGGCTACCATAGAAACAACCTGCCGCCCCTGCGCCCGCGTGATGGCGTTGCGGAAAAATAGGCGAAAATCCTCCGCCTTGGCGCGCCAGTCGAAACCGCTCACCACCGCGGCGCGCGCCGCCTTGCCCAGCGCGGCGCGTTTGGCGGGGTCGTCCCGCAGCGCTTCTACTGCCTGCTTGAACTGCGCCAGGTCGCGCTCCACGATCCAGGCGCTCTCCCCGTGTTTTAAATATTCAGGCACTGTGCCGTTATCCGTACTGATGATCGCGCGTTCCATCGCCGCCGCTTCCAGCAATGGGTTATTACTGCCTTCCAGGGAGGAACTGCACACGTACACGTCAATTGCATTGTAAAAATCGCGCATCTGCTCCATGGAAAGCATTTTGTCGCTGTACCCAAAATACATCAATTCCACCCCCGGCAGCTCTCCCAGCGGTTGGATGAACTGCTCAAAACCCTTCATCGGTGATTTGCGGTTTCCCACCCACCCAATCCGAATACGCTGCCCAGACTGCGCCGCATTGCTGGACGGGCTGAAAAATTGCGTGTCCACCCCATGTGTAACGTAAACCACACCCGGCAAATGCGGCTTGAAGATTTGCTCCAGCCGCCGCGAGACGACGTGTACGCCTTGATAATAAACCGACAGATATTGGATAAATTGCTTGAAATCCACGTTCGCCCAGGAAATGTGTGAACGGATACCGGTAACGTATTTAACCGGTGTCTTGATCCACTCTGGCGGCACCAGATTCCACTCCAACGCGTAAATCAAATCGTAGTCGTCCTCGTTGAACGCCTGGTTTTGATAAGCGATATTGAATCTAAACTCATCCGCCAGGTAACGCTGCAAAGCCAGACAATGCCGCTCAAATATCCAGTTTGGCACGTCGGCGATCAATAAAATCCGCCGCCGTTTATCTTCCGCCGGTGGTGTTGCAACCGTCGCTTCCAACGGTCGCGGCGTGGAAAGAATCTGTTCACTCATAGGGTATAGTGCCTCCTCTAATCTGGCAGCAACGTATTCCAGCGTGTGTTCCTTGCGCACGGCGGCGCGGGCTTGTTCCCCCATCTTCTGGCGCAGTTCAGCAGAGCAAATGAGCGCATCCAGCTTTTCAAACCATTCCTCATCGTTGCTCGCCAGCATCCCCGTTACCCCGTCCTGGATGACGTCGGCGCATTCACCCGCTTTCTGGCACACCGACGCCACACCCGCGCTCATGTACAGGAACGCCTTCATGCCCCCGCGCATGATGTAATCCTCCAAATCAATGGCAATCGGGTGGATGCCAATGTCCATCCTTAACACCTCGGCAATCATTTCGTCCTCCGAGTAGGTCGCCAGCGCGCGGGTGGGTAACCCGTCCACTTTCGCAAGGCTATCTGCCTGCGCGCCCAGAACGCGTAATTCCAGGTTGGCGTGGCGCTCCGCCAGGCGCTGTAACACTCCCTGCAACTTGACCAGCGCCCCAGCCGTGCCCTGGCTGCCCACCCAGCCAATGCACACCTTCCCTGCCGCCGGGGTGATTTTTCCGCGCAGGGCGTCGAACTTTTCGATTTGCGTTACCATCGGCACGATCGTGATGGGCTTGCCAAACTTGCGCCCGTATTCCGCCACGTAACGGTTGTCGCTGGTGAGGGC
The DNA here is from genome assembly GCA_964524425.1 of uncultured Anaerolineaceae bacterium. Taxonomy (GTDB): domain Bacteria; phylum Chloroflexota; class Anaerolineae; order Anaerolineales; family DRKV01; genus JBAXBF01. The sequence continues at coordinate 26,595 of CAZGDA010000011.1, forward strand.
GTCTGCCAGCGCCAGGATGGCGTCCAAATCCTGCCAACCCGCGCCGCGGTGATGTTCCTTCCACAACGAGTCTGCCAGGTCAAACACCACCCGGACGCCCGCGTTTTTCAGTTCCCGCACCAGGCTCAATGCAGCCACTTTGAGCAGGTACACCACCCCATACTCTACCGCCTGTGCCACAATTTGTTCTTCCGTCGCCTGGCGCACGTTTAGATATGCCACGCGCCAGCCGCGCCCCTGCATAGTCTCGCGCAGCGCCAACCCGCGCGCCTGCATGGTGGCGTGTCCCATGTGCGGGTCATACAAAACCAGCACACGTTTTTCCCCGGCTGCTCTTTCCTCCATTTCCGGGAGTCCATTGCGCACGATCATCCAGCCGCACAGGTCGTTACGATAATTCCTCTGCACTTCGTTAATCGCATAAGGTAGATTATATTTCACCACCACTTCCTGGCAGGCGCGCCGTACGGACTCATACGTCATGTAATCGTGCAGCCAGACGTATCCCCCCGCTGGCACCAACGCCAAAACGGTTTCAAAGTCGTAGCGCACGTCTTTATATTCGTGGCTGCCGTCAATCAACACGAAATCGTATTGCTCCTTCATGAAAGGCAATACTTTTTCCGAAGTCGTCATCAACAGGCGAATCCCGCCCATAAAACCTGAGGTAGTCACGTTCCGATACCAGTTTTCCAGCGTCGGCAATCCGTCGTTATCCCCGCTGGGCAAGAACGGATCAATACAGGTGATGTCCACTGGCGTGTTATTATCGCGCATCGCCAGCGCCATCGCCACTGCCGATGCGCCGTGCTGCGAGCCAATCTCCAGGATGTGTTTAGGCTTTAAATAACGCACCAGCCGGTAGAGCGTGTATTGCGGAGAGGAAGAAATGGGCAGCGCCGGCATACTGGATGGCAGCAATATATCCTGGGCAGCGTTGCGGTCGTTGATCAGTTCCAGCGGCAACCCTACATCTGCCCTCTGTCCACCTTGCACCGCCGCCGCTTTCCGCTTTCCCGCTGCCGCAGGGACGGACAAAGATTTCGGCGCAGCCGCCCGCTCTAAAACCGTCTGCGCTATCCTGCCAAATTCCAGGGCGCGCACGTACGCACTGTGGCGTTGCATGGCTAAAGCAAAACCTGCCCGGGCGATCTCCTCACAGCGCTGCGGTCGTCCGAGATATTCGTCCACTTTTTCTAGCACGTTGTCCGGCGTGACGCTCACGTAATTCACGCCGTCTTGCAGACCAACCAGGTCTGCCCCATCCGGCGTTTCTGCCAGCAGAACCGCCCTGGACGCCATAATTTCCATGTACTTGGGGTTGGGGTGGGCATACTTTCCGGCTGTGGTTACAAACAAGCGACACGAATTGATCGCCCTGGAAAAACCTTCACCCACCAGGGGATGCGCCTCACTGCGCCTCTGCCAACCGGGGTGCGCCGCCCACAGATAACGGATGTCCGTTCTCGAGCGCAGTTTCTGGTGGATGGCGTACCGCTCCGGGTAAAAATCACTGTACTCGGTCGTGCCTGCCGCCAGAAAACCCACGTCGTACTGTTTCTGCACGCCCCAGTCGTTGAAGATTTGCGGGTCAAAACACGGCAGCAACAGAAAAAAACGTTCCGCCAGGCGCGTACCAGAAAAGGCGCGCACTGCCCCCGGAAAATAGCACAGCACCATACGGATGTCGTATTCTTCTAAAAACGTTAAAAATTCCGCCCTGGCGCCCTCGCTGACGTTCCAATAGTCCCCCAGCACAATCGCTTTCAGCCCGTCAACCTTTTCCAACCCCGCAAACGGGAAACTCCACTCTTGGGGATTAGGCGACAGGTTGAAATCTGTCAACAGCACGTCTGGGCGATTTTCCGCACAGGTATATTTCAGAATCTCTGCGTAATCGCCGATATCTTCTCGGTAGCCTGCATACCCCTTGCCAAAGAACTGGACGGGATACGCCTGGCGTAAGCCCGTGCGCAAAGCCTCGTGGCATTTTGCCAGATAATCCGCCAAGTTTTCGCCCACAAATAAAATCCGCATATCCCCGTCCTTTCTCAATTGCCCGCGTTATTTGCAGTAATGGGACGCCTTTTTTTATTTATTTACTTTTCTGCGTAAATACCCCTTAAGATTTTCCGAAACGTTGTTCCCATACAGAAATTCCCAACGTCGGTCAAGAATAAAATCATCGTTCTCCTGCAAAAACTCCTCGATGGCGCGAATTGCGCCGCCGTTGAATTCCGGGCGTGTGTATCCCGATTCCCCATCCTCAACAATCAGATAAGAGTTGGGCGAAACAAACTGGGCAAAATGCCGCATCACCTGGATCGTGTTTTCGTACGTGTGCGAAGAATCCTCGATAACCATCACACGATCGTTGGGCTTGATAACGGCGGGGTCAAAAGCCTGCCAGCCTTGCGAATTGAAAACGATGTTCGGGTCTTCCAGCACTTCCGGCGCCACCTGGTGAACGATGTCGAACGTGTAGATTCGTCTTTCGCCACCCAAGCTGCGCAGCAAGTCCGCAAAATATAGCGCCGAGCCGCCGCGGCAGGCGCCGATTTCAATCACCAGCGTCGGTCTCACCAGGTAAAAAAGCATTTGATAAGCGAAAAAATCCACCGGATTCTTTAGGCAGGTTACATTGTGGTAAGCGCCGTAATACACTCCCTCGTGGATGTCACTCGTGCGCGCCGGATAATCCACGATGATCTTCTGCGACAGCGCTGTGGCAAGCTGCGGGAACAACCTCTCTACCGTGGGGTGGAAAAACACCTGCGTCAAACGCGGGATGTCAGGTAAATCCTCCTGCTTTTCCACTACGTAAATCTGGATGAACGGCAGAATTTCAGACATATCCAGGTGATGAAACGCCTGCCACAACACCTGTACGCTCGGCTCTACCACAATCAAACTCCACCCTCTCCGCACCAGCGGCATTAAGTGATAGCCAAACCCAAAGCCAAAGAACATCAAGCGCTGCGGAGGTAACTTGGTCGCATCCCAGGCGGGGTCTTGCAGTCTTTTTTCAATCATCTGCGCAATTTCCCACCCTTCACTGACCGGGTCGTTCTGCGAATGCAAGGGCACATTGTTGAGAATCGGGATGGGCAGAGCGTCTCTGGAACGCAGCACGCGCACCGAATCGTCGTCTTGCATATTCGCCAGGCGCTCCGCCAGGCGCGGCTGTTGCTGCTTCAGCAGGGTCAGATTGCGCCCAAAAGTTGACTGCCCTGTGGAAGAAATCTGGTTCATATCACACCTCCTCAACTAACGAAATCCGCCCCCAGCCTGCCCCTATTCACCTGCTTCATTCCAGCACGGGCTGGAAGGATTTCCGGACAGGTTTTGCGTCTTCGGGCATCAAATCGTAACCGTAATAATAGATCCAATTCATATTCTGATACCAGAAACTGGAAATCTTACCGCCGCGCTGCGCCTCGATAGCATCCAGTTCGTCCAGGTTGCGAAACACAGCCCCAAAGTGCAAGTCAACCCACTTGACGTTCTGTTCACAGAGGATTTTCCCCAGGCGTTCCTCCCACGCCACGCAAAAGCCAAAACTGCCGTTACCTTGCACCAATTCATCGCGATGGCTGCGAAAATAGTGGATGTAGGCTTCCGGGCGGCAGATAAAATTGCCTCCATCTGTAAAAAAGAAACGCCGCACCCCACCTTCGGCGAGGTGGTGCAGATAATACCCGTCGTGGTCCTTAAACGGAGCCTGCTCCCTGCCTTCCAAACCTGCCGCCGGAGGGGGAATGAGATTTGGCAGCGAAACGCTGATGCGCACACCGTAGCGAGAAAGAAACCCGCAGCCAATCGCCGGGTCGGAGAGGAAAAGCTCCTCTACCACGTTCAGGTCAACGTTTCTCCCCTCCGGGATGGAATCGGCGTTCAGGAAGCGCTCGCTGTCCAGGTAATGCTCTTGCAAAAAGAAATTGAAATTCACCGGCTGAATTTCCCCCGCCAGCATCCAGCGGTAATAATCCAGAATGGCGCCGAAGTTTTGCGCCCAGTTGCGCCGCCGCACGAAAATCACGTTCCTGCCCCACTCCAGCCCGTATTCCGTCAGGAGGCGCGCCATTTCTAATTCGTTGCGCCAGTCTTCCTCCGGCGAGCAGTCCAGAATGTAAACCCGATCGCGGCGCGGGTTGAAATTGCGTATCTTGTGGAAGTTTTCCACAAAGGAGAAAAGGCGTTTATAGTTTGATACAACGACGTGAAAGCGGTCCATCATCCCTCGCAACATTTATTCATCATTATACCTTAATCAGCGTGGATTGATTCCCGCCATTTTATTCATGTCAAATCTACACGCAGCATGAGGCGCGCACGCCGTGAATCAGGCGCACGGTATCGCGAATGCCTTGTTTCAGGCTGCCCTCAAATTCAAAACCCAGGCGGCAAAACTTGTCATTTGCCACCGTGTAAGACAATTGGTTCATAATAGACTGGTCCACGTATTCCACCTGCACGTCCGGCACCCACTCGCGAATGATGTGCACCAGGTCCGCTACGGTGGCGTTCTCCGTAACCACGTTATACACCTGGTTGTCGAAGTAATCGTTGCGGATGATGAATTTCAATGCCCGCACCGCGTCGTCCAGGTCAAGATACGGGCGTTTCTGATACATCGCCGTGCGCCACACGGTCAACGGCTGCCCCACGCACGCCTGCCACACAAACTTGTTCACCGCCGTGTGAAAACGCATTCCAATCGAAGTGCCGAAAATCGTCCCCAACCGGCAAATGACAAAACGCAAACCGGACGATTCTCCCAAAGCCTGAAGCATCTGCTCCGCTTCCAGCTTGCTGGTTGCGTAGGGACTTTGCGGCTTCAAATCCTCCAGCGGGCAATTCTCGTCCACCACCGCCGCCTGCGAGCCGTACACACTGGTAGTGGAAGGGAAAAACAACCTGCTGCCGCTTTGCAAACACGCCTGCGCCACGCGCTGCGTGCCCTCAAAATTCACCCGCTCTACCTGCTCTTGAATTTCAAAACTGGCTGCGGCGTTCGTTACGGCTGCCAGGTGGATAACCACATCCACTCCCTGAAAATACATCGCCAGATCGTCTGTGCAAATATCTACTTCGTGGAACTGAAACGCCACCTTTTCAGGCAAATTGAACAGCGAACAATAGCGCTGCGTGGAGAGATTATCCAGCAAAACAATCTCCTCATACTCACCGCGGCGCAGGCTGTGCATAAATTGTGAGCCGATGTGCCCCAGCGCCCCTGTTATTGCCAGTCTCATCTTGCGCCGCTCCTTTCCAATATTTCTCGCGTCCGGCGCAGCCCCTGCACAAAAGAATATTGCGGCTCCCAGCCGGTGATCTCACGCAGGCGCGCCGAAGAAATGCGCACCTGCTCCACTTCGATGCGTCGGCGTTCCTCGGGCCACTCGACGTGCGTTACCTTGCCGCGCTCCAGCACCTCAACGATCGTTTGCGCAATTTCCAGCACGCTGTAATGTTCGTCGTGCGTGGCAAAATAAACCTCCCCGATCAGGTTTTCCTCCTGCGCGGCGCGGTACAGAATTTCGGCGGCGTCTTCCGCGTACATCACGTTGCGCGTCTGCTCACCGCTGCCAAACACCTTGATCTCTTGTCCATTCCACGCCAATTGAATAAAATAATTCACAAAGCCAAATTCTGCGTAGCCTTTGCCATACGCCCCATAGAGATTGGCAAAGCGCAAGACTACTGTTTTTAAATCGTGCACGCGGTTGTAAATCCGGTAATATTTCTCCGCCACACCCTTGTTGGCGGAGTATATGTCCAGCGGCTTCTCCCCGTGCGTCTCGTCCACCACCTCACCCGTGGCTTTACCGATCACCGTGCTGCTGGACGTGTACACAACCAACGCGTTTTTATTCAAAAGACGCACCGCTTCCAGTAGCTTGAGGTTGCCCAGGCAGTTGATTTCCGCATCGAAAAGTGGGTCTTGCAAAGAAAGAGGGTGCGAGGTCTGCGCAGCGCAGTTGAAGATGACGTCCTGTCCCTGCACCACCTCGGCAATGAGCGGCTCGTCCGCCATACTGCCGCGCACAAAGCGGATTTGCCCCCACACCTCGCGTAGATGAGCCGTCGTCGCCCGCAGGTGTGGCTCCAGAGAATCCAGGACGGTGATGCGGTTGTGAGGGTCTTGCAGGCAGCGCCGCGTTAAATTCGCGCCCAAAAATCCTGCCCCGCCGATGATCAATATATTCATAAAAACTCCTCAATCGTGCGCTCGACGCCGCTCTGGAACGCCACCCGCGCCTGCCAGCCGGCTGCTTTTTGAAAACGAGCGCTGTTTGCCACAAAATCTCTCCACTCCACTTCTTCAATGTCCACGTCCGCGTTCAGGCGCACCTGCACGGCGCGTCCGCTGAACGCCGCCACGCTTTCTGCTATGCAATGCACCGCGTCCGAGATGGTAATCCCCTCCCCGCTGCCAATGACGTATGGCTGCCCGTTCACGTTCACCGGCTGCACACCCGCTGCCAAAAAGGCGTTGACCGCATCCCCCACAAACAGAAAATCGCGCTTGCAGGCGTGATTTTTAAACAGCGCCAGCGGCTCACCTTTCAGTGCTTTTAGAATCATGCGGTTGATCACCACCCGTCCGTTGACAGACCGGTCGGGCACGGCGCCGTACACGTTTGCCAGGCGTAACACCACCGCCGGCATGGCAAATACCCTGGCGTAATATTGCAAATATTTTTCAGCCATCAGTTTGTGAATCGCAAACATCGTCAGGGGCTGGTCGGGGGTCGTCTCATCCACCGGCAAAGAGCCCGGCAAACCCGCCAGGTTCGACGTGCTGGCGAACACCACCCGTGTGTGCATCCCCCTTTTACGGCAGGCTTCCAACAGGCTGAGCCCAGCCCGGGCGTTGACATCCAAATCCAGCAGAGGGTTAAACGATGAACCGTGTTTATGCTCGTAGGCTGCCAGATGAAAGATAACCTCCACACCATCCAGTTCGTCTCCCCAGGGCGTTGGCAAAGACATATTACTCTCCACCGTGCTCACCTCTGCCGCCTTTCCAACCGGTAAATACTCCTGCCAGAAATTGCGCGCGCTCAAAACCAAACGGCACTCCACGCGGCTCAAAGCCGCCGCCAGTGCACAGCCGAGATATCCCGCCGCTCCGCTGACGAGCACCTTCTTGCCCCTATAGGCTGGCGCCCATCCAGATACGTCATTTTCCGTCATTTTCCCTCCGCTTGCTGGCGCAGCTTCTCCTCCACCATCGCCAAGCCTAACCACACTTCGCGATCAGATGGGTTCACTTTCGAGGCTTTCCCTAAATATTCCTGCGCTTCGCCAAACCGGTTGGAAAGAAAACAAATTTTCCCCATTCCCATCAACCCGCTGAAATCGTCCTCGTCCAACCGCAAGGCGTTTTGATACGCCTCTCCGGCTTCTGCGAACCTGCCCAGGTTCATCAGACTCAATCCCAGCATGAGGTGGGCTGGGATATAATGCGGGTACTGATAGGTGGTGGTGAGCAAAGTGCGGTAAGCGGCTTCGTTGTTCCCTTGTTGAATGTGTTTCACACCGGGCTGAACCAGTTCATCCTGGCTGCCTTCCGGCAGGAGCGCCTGAATTTCTTCCAGCAAACGCAACGTCTTTATATCCCCCGGCTGTAAAATCAGTTCTTCCTGCGCAGCCTGCTGCGCCTCTGCCAGCCTGCCGCTCTTGCGTAAATACACCGCCCGCAGGTATTGCACGTCCTTTATTTTCATCGCCGCGTACAGCAGGTTATCCAGGGTTTCCAGGCAGCGGAAATCGTTCCCAGCTTGCATGAAGCGCTCTAATTTTTTCACCAGGCGGTTGACAGCGTCCGTTTCTACGGAAAGGTAATTATACACGTATTCGGGTGTATACACCGCCGGCTGCGCCGCCATCGTTCTTTCCCAACCCGTGCAGCGGGCGTCGTCATAAGTCTTGTTTTCCCGCCAAAAACGCTCTGCCAGTTCCTGTGCCTGGGCAAGGCTCTCCTGATAAGCCAGGGAGCCTTCGGGGTGAATCGCCTTGCGCAAGACGTCGGCGATCTCCATCCGTTCGTCAATCGTGTTCGTGAAGAAGCGGTACCAGAAAGGCACGTTTTTCATACGCAAAGTCTTGCCCTTGCCTCCCTGCGCCTGCATAAAAACGTCCAAACGCCGCTTGCGCTGGATCATCTGTCCAATTTCGTCCAGCCAATAATCCTCGAACCAGAAGGGAAAGAAGCCGGTAAACATGCTACCCAGCAGATTGATCCATTCTGCGCTAAGCACCGGGAAAACCATGTCGTCCGGGTTGGTCAGGGTGTTCACCGAGTAAGCCAGCACGATCCGGTCGGGGTATTCGTTGAACGTCTCGCGCACGACGCGGTCCCATCCCTGCGTAATGCACTGAAAATCGTCCCCGGCGGGCATGTAGATTCCGGCGTTCGTGGAGATGCGCCACAGGACGTTGCACGTCTCCACCAGCGTTTTCGTGCGCGGCGCGACATGAAAGTGCGTTTTCAGTGTCAGGTGATCAAAAGCCCCCTTCTGGATAGCTTTGATGCTAACCTCGTCGTCGTCGTCCACAAACACCCACACGTCCACCTGCGCCTTATCCTCGGTGATCTCTTCCAGTGCAGCCAACGTCTGCGCCAGGCGTTCCACGCGCCCGCGCGTCGGCAGCAATATAGAGATGTGATTCGGGTTGTCTATGGGCTTTTTCCACATGGCGTTAATCCAGTCCGGCGTCGCGGCGCGAGAGGATGGGATTGGCGATCGGCCACCAGATATTCAAGCTGGGATCGTTCCACAAAATCGTGAACTGCCCGGCGCGGTTATATTGCGTGGTTTGCTTGTAATGGAAAATCGCCGTATCGCTCAACACCACATGCCCGTTGCCAAATTTTGGAGGGATGAGCACTTGCAGGTGATTATGATCTGAAAGCACGAAAGACTCCCACTGGCGGTATTGCGGCGAAGCCGCATCCCAGTTCACCACCACCAAGTAAAACTTGCCGTACAGGCACGAGACGAGCTTCCACGTCTCACCGTCCCCGTGAATGCCGCGTAACACGTGGCGTGTGGAGGTGGAGATGTCATCCTGGATGAAACTGACGTTCACCCCCGCCTTTTTATATAGTTCCTCGTTGAATAACTCCACGTACGTGCCACGCTGGTCTTCAAACACCGTCGGCGGCTTGATCACCAGCACACCGTTCAACTTTGCCGGGCTTACTTCCATACAATCCCTCCTCAATCTGCCACGCGGAAGATTGTGTTCTCAATCGAATACTTGTAATACCGGTCGCGGATAGCGCGGTACAGGCGGTTGGGCTTGCTGTGCAGGATCAGAAAAATCCCCAAGCGCGACAGCAGCGCCGGCAGGCGCGCCAGTATAGGTCCCAACAGAAAGACATTTAGACGCACGTCCTTTTCTTCCTCGGAAAAACACTTCAACACCGATTTCTCTGAGGTTCCCGAAAGGTCGCCGTCGTAATCCGGGTCAATGTAGCCGTTATCCACACAAAAATCGTGCAGCGCCGTTCCTTTCATTGGTACAGTAACAGAATAAGATGCGTAAGTAACCCTGCCCTCGCGTGACATTTCAATCGTATCCAGGTCGTCCTGCACGCTTGATTCGGGCGCCGCCAGCATAAAATTCACCCACGTGTTGATCCCATAATCGCTCACCATGCGCAATTTTTGAGTGATTTCTGCCGGAGTGTCGCTGCGCATCCGCCGCAGCAAGACCTTCTCGCGCACGTGCCGCGAGGTGCTGTCCACAGAAAGATGCACGGAGTAACACCCCGCCCGTTTTAACAATTGTAACACTTCTGCGCTGATGGCGTCCACACGCAGATAACAGTTAAACGGTACACCCACGCGGGCAGCGTATTTTTCGGCAAATTCCTCCAACCATTCGTCGGCGCGCATGACGAACACGTCGTCGCCAAACTTGACGAAATCCATGCGATACTTACCGCGCACCAGTTCAATCTCTTGCAGCACGCGCTCTACGCTAAAACGGCGCACGAACGCCCCCTTGCCCTTGTAAAGCGCCCGGTAAAAATTGTTCGCGCAGTAGGCGCAGCCAAAGGGACAACCGCGCGTCGCGTAAAACGTCTTTTTCGGCACCTGGTTCAGCAGAGAGTTGGATAACACCAGGTCGCGGTCGGGGAAGGGTATCTCGTCCAATTCGGCGATCAGCCTCCCCACCGGATTGCGCCCCTGGGGGGTGATCAAGTTCTGCACGTCGTCAAACGTCTGCCCGGCTTCCACGCGCCCCAAAAAATCCTGCCAAGCCCACTCTCCCTCCCCCATACAATACGTGTCCACGCCGCTCTGACTGTACGTCTCTGGTGAGAACGTCGCCTGTGGACCACCCAATATCGAGACGAAAGGGTGAAGCTGGCGCGCCTTACGATTCAATTCCACGGCGCGCTCAAACCCCACAATATTCACCGAGTACGCCACCACATCGGGTTTGACTTCCCTGACCTGCGTCAACAAATCCAGCGGCGAAAATTTTTCCTTCTCCAGCGTGCAAAAATACGTCGTATGCCCGGACTGTTTCGCCACCGCAGAGAGGTAAGCGATGGCGATGTGATCGGCGTAACTTAAATCGTGGGTTGCAAACAAAACCTTCATAACAGCCTACGTTTCTACAAAATAATTCTTCTTATACAGGTATTCATCCTGGTTGTTCATGTACCATTCCCAGGTGTTCCTCAAACCGTCCAGCAGGGATGTCTGCGGTTCGTACCCCAGCCACTCGCGCGCCAGGCTGATGTCCATCACCCGCTTGGGGAAACCAGTTGGTTTGCTTGGGTCGAATTGATAGTTAAAACCCAGGAAACTGTGCAGCGTCTCCACCAATTCGCGGATGGTATACCCTTTCCCGCAGCCCAGGTTAACGTACTGCCCGCGCGTGCCGTGATACAAAGCCAGAATGGTACCCTCCGCCACGTCACGGCTGTAAACGATGTCGCGGATGGCGGAGCCGTCTCCCCACACCACCAGCGGGTCCTCCTTGTGATAAATGCGATACATCAGCGAGGGCACTACCATAGCGTTGTTGGGGTCGAAATTATCTCCCGGACCGTACACGTTGGAAGGGCGCACCACGGCGTAATTTTCCATGCCATATTGCACTTTGTAGGCGCGCACCTGCAATTCCGCCACGCGCTTTGCCCAGCCGGCAAAGTCCATCGGTGGAACGGCGTAGTCGTCATCCGCTTTCTCCTTGAACACTTCAGCGCTGGGGTAAGCGCCGATCGAACTCGTGTAAACCACTTTCTTCACCTTATTCAGGCGGCACGCTTCCAGCACGTTCGTGTTGAACATCAGCGTGGGCACAAAATGACTCGCCAGTTTGGACGTGGAAACCCCCGCCGAGCCTTTGATGCCGGCGATGTGAAAGACAAAATCCATGTCTTTGGTTACGTCCTTACACAATTCAAAATTGGTCAGGTCGCCGTACGCGTATTTCGCCTTATCCCCCACGCGCACTTTGTCCAGTGAGACGACCAGCACGTTCGCCCCCGCCTCGCCCAGAATATCCACCACCTGTCTGCCAATGAGTCCCGTCCCTCCGGTTACAAGGACGTTTGCTCCGTGAAAACTTTCCAGGATTTTTTCCGATATCATTTCTGCTCCTTGTCTAAACGGGTTTCCAGATCAACAGCGAATAGCCATCGTGGAAAAGGCTGCCAAAATAACCGCGCTGCGCCTTGATGATTTTAACGCGCCCTTCTTTTTCTTCTCTCAGCAGGCGCGGAATGTATCCCTTCAGGTAATTACGCTGGTTGTGAAAGCGAATAGCCAGGTAATCCACCAGGTTATTTTCGTCGTACCATTCCAGGAACGGCTCAACGTGCATCACCAGCGCCGGCTTTTGTTCCCGTAGATAGTCATAAAATTGCCCGTGGTTCTCCCCGGTTTGCTCCAATCCGCCAATGGTCATCACCGCGCTGTTAGGTTGGATCTGCACCTGCGCATCCGGGTGGAAAAAATCGAACGCCATCCCGCTTATTTTAAATCCATACGTGTCGTGCAATTGGTTAGCGATCGCCACCGAAGGCTGCGCCCAATCCAAACCGTAGATTTGCTTTTGCGGGTACATGCGTGCCAGCGCCACCAGGTTATGACCAGGACCGCAGGCAAACTCGTAAATGTGTTCGTATTCCCCCAGGTAAGCCGAAAACAGCCACGTGCGGAACACCTCATACCAGTTCAACTCAAAGGCGGCGTCCTCCGCCAACACGTAATCCTGGTATAGTCGTAGAGGGCGGTCGGGGTGGATGTACTTGGGAATGAGCTGCGCCACGTCGTACCCCTTGTTGAGAAAATTGGCGAAATTCTCTCCCCAGCCGCTCTCCCAGCGCTCCTTGCCCTCCGCCCCGGCTTTGCTGAGCTGCCCGGCGTCCACGCGCTTGAGCACCTCCAAAAGAACGTAATCGCGTTCTTGTTGCCTCAGACGGGCGTAGTGAAAATTACTCTTCGCCATCCGCTCGCGGCAGGGCTGCGGAATTTCCTGCTCGCTTATCCCGAACAAACGTGCGAACTCTGCCTCTCCCAGCGCCTGGTCACACGCCCGGCGCCGCACCTGTGCGGCAAATTTTTCCCATACCTCAGCACCCATCGCTCACTCCACCACGAAATAAGCCGTGCGCGAGACGTAACGCCAGCGGCGCAGGCGCACGTTATTCAAACCGAACACCTCCGCCAGGGCAATCGTCTCACCGGGGCTGTCGCGGTCGTTCAACTCGTCGAAGCCCAGCACGCTGCCCTTCACCAAATGTTTGCGAATGGCTTCCAGGCATTTCTTAGTCGGCTCGTAAATGTCAAAATCGAAATACGCCATCGCCACAATGGTTTCCGGGAATTCCTCCAGGTATTTGAGGATCTCCTCGGAAGAGTCGCCCTTGCGGATGTCAAATTTCTTGATGTGCGCGAGCGGGTTGTCCTGCTCGTGATATTCCAGCACGGATGCCAGGTAATCCGCGTACCCTTCTGTGGTCGCCAGTTCGCCGGGCTGGATGATGGGCGATTCCGTGTTGTCCCTGCCCTGCTTGATCGCCCTGGTGGGAAAACCGGTGAAAGTATCAAAGCCTACTATTTTTCTATGCCGGTTGAACGGCTCGTAAATCCCGCGCAGCGCCGAGAAAATT
>CAZGDA010000012.1:0-12022 GCA_964524425.1 uncultured Anaerolineaceae bacterium
GTCCACAGGCGTCAGCCTGGGCTATCGCCACTTGCTGAACGGAGATTGGGACAACGCCCGCCGCGAATTTGAACTGGCTCTCAACCAGGCAGACAGCAACCCAGCCAAAACCAGCGCTTTGCTCGGCTTGGGCAGGGTGTATCTTGCTATGGGAAATCACAACCTGGCGCTCATCAACCTGCGCAAAATCTGCGACGAATACCCCGACAGCAGGGAAAAACCCAAGGCGCATTTCTTTTTAGGAGAGACATACAGCGCTTTGCAGCGCTACCAGGAAGCCGCCCAGGCGTACCAGGATTACCTGCAACAGGAAGGCGACGTCGTCGCTTCCGTCGTGCGCGAGCGCCGCGCCGACGTGCTGACGAAAGCCGGGGACGCAGCCGGCGCCCTGGCAGATTACCAGGCGGCGCGCCAAGCCCCGCGCTCCGGGAATCTCACCCCCCTGGAAATCAAGCTGGCAGACGCCTACACGCGCAACGGCGACTACACCACCGCCCTGGTGCTTTACGACGACATTCACAACCGCGCCGAGGACGCCTACACCAAGGCGCAAATGCGCCTGCTAAAAGGACAGGCTCTCGCCGCCCAAGGCAAGCAAGAAGAAGCCTACGCCGCCTATCTGGATGCGGTGATGAATTACCCCCAGGCTTACGATTCCTACACCGCCCTGGTGGAATTGATCAACGCCGGCTACGCGGTAGACGAAGTGCAGCGCGGCATCGTGGATTATCACGCCGGGGAATACGGGGCGGCTTTCGCGTCCTTCGAGCGCTTTCTGTATACTGGTGGCGCAGACGCAAACGCCCTCGCCTCGGCGCGCTATTATCGCGGGCTTACCCTGCGGGCGCGCGGGGAATATTCCGCCGCCGTGCAAGAGTGGGATACCCTCATGCGCGATCATCCCAGCAGCCCGCTCTTTCTGGACGCCCTGGAGCAAAAAGCCTACACCCAGGCGAATTATATGGAGGATTACTCCAAGGCGCTGGCTACCCTGCTGGATTTTGTGAGCAAGCACGCCCAAGACGCGCGCGCGGCTGGTTTTCTGCTGGAAGCCGGCAGAATCGCCGAACGTAGCGGCGACCTGGAGCAAGCCGCCAAAGTGTGGGAGCGCGTGGCGTTGGAATATCCCACCCACGAACAGGCAATGCGCGCCACTTTTCTAGGTGGGATTATGCGCTACCGCCTGACCCAATTTCAAGAGGCATCTGCGGACATGCAGCGCGCCCTGGGAATGACCGCCAGGCAGAAGGAACGCGCCGCCATTCTGCTGTGGATTGGTAAAAGCGAGCAGGCTGCCGGAAACCCCAGCGCGGCGCGCAGCAACTGGCAATTGGCTGCCGCGGCGGACCCCAGCGGTTATTACAGCGAGCGGGCGCGCCAGTTACTCAGCGGCGACCGCACCTCTTTGCTCAACCCCTTCCCTTCCCCGCCCGCCTACAACCTGGATTACGATGCCGCAGCCGAGCGCCTGGGCGCCGAGCTGTGGTTGAAAGACACCTTCCACCTGCCCTCAGACACCGACCTGAACGGTCCCGGCGCACTTTTGGACGACCAACGCTTGTGGCGCGGCACCGCCCTGTGGGGCTTGGGTCTCTACGACGAGGCAAACGACGAGTTTTCTTCCCTGCAAACAGGCGTCAAAGACGACCCCGCCGCCACTTACCGTCTGGCGGTTTACCTCGCCGACCTGGGTTCCTACCGCATTGCCATTCTGGCGGCGCGGCGCGTGCTCGACCTGGCAGGGCTGGATGACGCCGGCACCTTGCAGGCGCCCGTCTATTTCAACCGCCTGCGCTTCGGCGCCTATTTTCGCGACCTGTTCGTGCCCGCCGCCCAGGAATACAATTTCCACCCCCTGTTCCTCTTCGCGGTTGCCCGCCAGGAAAGCATGTTCGAAGGATTGGGACACTCGCACGCCGGGGCGCGCGGCTTGATGCAGATCATCCCCGACACCGGGCAAAGCCTGGCAGAGCAATTGCACTACCCTCCCAATTACAGCGCCGCAGACCTTTTCCGTCCCACGGTGAGCGTAAAGCTGGGCGTCTATTACCTGGCAAAGTTAAACGGCATGTTTGACGGAAACATATACGCCGCCCTGGCTGCCTACAACGGCGGACCGGGCAACGCTCAAGCCTGGAAGGAACTGGCTCCCGATGATCCCGACCTGTTTTTAGAATCGATCCGATTTGAAGAAACGCGCAATTACATTCGCGGCATTTACGAGATGTACACCATTTATCGCCAGTTTTACGGCGTTTCCTCGTAACGGTCTCTCCACATTTCCCGCCAACCCAATCTGTCTGCTTTCTATCCAGCCTGGCGAACCGGCAGGCTGAACGAGAACTCTGTTCCCTCTCCCAGGCGAGATTGAACCTGAATGACACCGCCGTGCGCCTCCACAATGCCCCTGGCGATGGCTAAACCCAATCCCGCCCCGCCGGTCAGGCGGCTGCGCGATTTTTCTCCGCGATAGAAACGCTCGAAGACGTGCGTCAAATCTTCGCTGGAAATGCCCTGTCCTGTATCCTGCACCTTCACGTAAACCCCATCTGCATTCCGTCCGGCGCAGATGGATATTTTCCCACCCTGAGGGGTAAACCGCAAAGCGTTGCTCACCAGGTTTGAAAGCACCCTGCCCATTTGCTGTGCATCCATGAAAATGGGGTCAACGTTGTCGTTGAGACAACCTTCCAGCGTCACCCCTTGCCGGTCTGCCAGCGCCGAGAAACTCTCGATGGTGTCGGAGATCAAGTCACCCATAGAATTCATTTGGCAGTCGAGGGTCAACCCGCTGGCGTCTATCTGCGACATGATGAACAAATCGTCAATCAAATGCGAGAGGGAACGCACGTCTTGTTGGGCGGTTTTTAAATAACGCGCCACCGTTGCCGGGTCGTCCACGACGTTATCTCCCAGCGCCTCCAAAATGGCACGCATGGAGGTGAGCGGGGTGCGCAGGTCATGACTGACCCAGGCAATGAGGTCGCGTCGCAATACGTCCAGTTCGTGTTGTTTTTGCTGCGCTTCCTGAAGGTGCCGCGCCATTTCGTTAAAGGTTTTTGCCAGTTCTGCCAGTTCGTCTCGCCCCATCACCGGCACGCGCATAGATAAGTCACCGTCGGCAATTTTACAGGTGGCTTCGTTCAGGCGCTGGATGCGCTCCGCGAACGCCTCGGAGAAAAAATAATTCACCACCGTAGCGATGCCGGTGGCAAACACGAGCAAAACGCTCGCCAGTTGGAAGTCGTGCTGACTGGCAAACATCAAACGCGCGATCACCCAAATGTTCAAAAAAATCAGCAAACCGGAAAGCACGTTGCCGATCATCAAAGCCAGGCGCAGGGTGGGCAGGCGCTGGATCCAGCCCAGGCGATAGGCTGCAAACACCGCCAGGGTGGAAAGCAGCGTGGTTGCCAGCATCAACTGGATCATAAACGCCAGGTCGCCCATCGGCGGCTGCATCAACCAATAAAACAACGCCAGCGCGCCCAGGAAAACGACCAGGATGCCGATTAACAGGCGAAGTACGCGCTTCTGTCTTTTCATTTCCGTGTCTCCTCTGGCTGGGTAAGCGCTCACGGCTCCCATTTGTACCCCAACCCCCACACAGTCAAAAGGCGGCGCGGCGTGGACGGTTCGACTTCGATCTTTTCCCGCAGACGGCGCATGTGCACCGTAACCGTGCCCGGGTCTATATAATCTGCCATGCCCCACACGGCTTCGAGCAATTGTTCGCGGGAAAACACCTGGCGGGGGTGGCGCGCCATCAACCACAACAGGTCAAATTCTTTGGCAGTGAGGAAGACCTCCTCCCCGCGCACCGTAATCAGGCGCGTTTTCGGGTCAATTTTAATCCCCTCAAAGAGCAGCGGTTGATCGTCGTCTGCCTGTTTGCCCGTTTTTGTGCGGCGCAGCACGGCTCGCACGCGGCTCACAAGTTCCTGCGGGCTGAACGGCTTGACGATGTAATCGTCCGCGCCCATTTCCAAGCCGGCGATACGCTCCATTTCCTCGCGCCGGGCAGTCAGGATGATGATGGGCACGTCGCTGCGTTCGCGCAGCCAACGTGTGACTCCCCAGCCGTCCACTCCAGGCAGCATTAAATCTAAAATGATCAGCGCCGGAATTTGTTTTCCCAACACTTGCAGCGCGGCGCTGCCGTCGTTGACCACCTGCGTCTGGTAGCCAGCGCGGCGCAAATACAGGCTGACCACTTCTGCCACGTTCGGCTCGTCTTCCACGATCAAGATCTGGTTTTCGTTCATGTTTGCGTCTTATCCATAGAGCTTGCCCGGGCGCTTTGTTTCGCCAGGCGCTCCCATCCGCCCTCAATCCAGCGCCGCAGCACCGGCAAACGGGCGGCAAACAGCAGCAACACGATCAAAGCCGCCAAACCAGGCAGCAGGACGTCCCCTTGCAGGCGAAATATGTCCCCTTTTTTTGCCCAGGCGTAATGCAAAACCACCAGCAGCGCAGCCGGGTAAACCAGCCTGTGCAGCCGTTTCCAGTTCTTGCCCAGCGCTCTCATCCACCAGCGAAACGACGTCAGCGCAAGCAGCAGCAAGATGACGAAAGCGCTCATCCCTGCAATAATGAAACGTTTCTCAGACAGGCTTTGCCAGATGAGGCGCCAGGCAAACCCGTAATCTAAACCCACGTAAATAAGCAAGTGCAGGGCAGCGAAAAAGAAACTGTACAGCCCCAGCGTCCGCCGCAGCCCGCTGATGCCCCTGTACCTGAACATAACACTGAGCGGCGTGCAAGCTAGAGTGAGCAACAAGAAGATCAAGGCGAACCTGCCCGTGCGCTGCGTGGCAGCCTGGATGGGATTGGCAGTGAGACTGCCGTTGAGATAATCCACAATCAGCCACAGCACGGGCAACCAGGCGGCAACGTGGACGATGATTTTGAGTTTGTTGATGGTTTTCATGTACACCCTCTGCCGATAATCAAACACGCCAATCCATTTCATTATACAGACATACGCTCTGTCTGCCAAATAAAAACCGTTTACGGAGTTGGGAATTTTCCCCCGCGTTGCAACGTACGCCAACGCCCACAATCCGTGCGTTTGTTTTACCGCCCCCCAGCGGTTTAATAATACACGTCCAGGTCCATGCCTTTGTAGAGGTGCGCCACCTGTTCGGCGTAACCGTTGAACATCAGCGTCTCGCGCCGAGAAAATTCGCCGATGCGCCGTTCGCTCGCCTGCGACCAGCGCGGGTGGGCGTGCATGGGGTTGACGTTGGAGTAAAACCCATATTCGTGCGGCGCGATGGACGACCAAAGCGTGGCGGGCTGCTCCTTGACCAGCTCGATCTTGACGATGGATTTGATGCTCTTAAAACCGTATTTCCACGGCACAACCAGGCGCAGCGCTGCGCCAGATTGAGCGGGCAGCAGGTCGCCGTACAGCCCCGTCGCCAGAATGGTCAGGTCGTGCAGCGCCTCGTCCAGGCGCAGCCCCTCTTGATAGGGCCAGGGGTAAGTGGGGTCGTTTTGATTGGGCATCTCCTTCGGTCGCATGACGGTTACGAAACGCACGTACTTCGCCGCGCTCATCGGCTCGACTTCCTTTAGCAATTGCGCCAACGGGAAACCAGACCAGGGAACGACCATAGACCAGCCCTCCACGCAGCGCAGGCGGTAAACCCGTTCCTGCTGCGGGTACTTCTTCAACAAATCTTCCAGGGCGTAGGTTTTGGGTTTGTGAACCAGCCCGCCCACTTCCACGCTCCAGGGTTGGGGCTTGAACCCTTTGGCGATTTCCCCGATGCCCTCTTTTCCCAGGGAAAACTCGTAGAAGTTATTGTAATTGGTGATCAAGTCGTACGGCGTGAACGCATCTCCGAGTTCGTCTTTGCCTGGCGTCATCGGCGTTGCCCACGTCTTGAGCGCCCCGACCGCCTTGACCGCCTCGGTCGCCCCGACCGCATCACCGGCGACTGTGGTCGGCAACACCGTCGGGCTGGGGTTGGGCAGCTCTGGTGCACACGCCGTCAGAAACGCCGCTAGAGCTGAAAGCCCAGCCACCTTCATAAAATCGCGCCGTTTCAAATACAACGAACGCGGCGTGATCTCTGAGGATGGGATCGAAACGTTTTTTTCGCTTTTATTTTTCATACATCTACCCTTCTTGTTTCTGCTTTTATCCAATAAACCAATTCATGTTTGCATTCCCCTCCGCCTGTCATCACGGAGTGTAGGTCTGTGCCAGCAATTCCTGAATGGCGGCTTCGGTTTCCTTATATGCACCTTCACCGATGCGCGTATACCGGACGTGACCACCCTTATCTATGAGGTAAAGCGTGGGCCAGAAATAATTGTTGTAATCGCGCCAGGTTTTCCCTTCGTTATCCACCACCACCGGATAATAAATCCCCAGGTTTTTTACGGCTCGTTTCAGGTTGTTAAAATCTCTTTCCTCGTCGAACTCGGCGAAATGGTTTCCAATGATGACCAGACCCTGTGCAGCGTACTTTGCGTGCCAATCATTCAAATACGGGACGACCCGTTTACAGTTGAAACAACCGTAAGTCCACATATTCAACAGGACAACCTTGCCGCGCAAACTGGCTAGTTTCAAAGGCGCTGCGGCGTTCAACCACACATCGTTGTTCAATTCTGGGGCTAACCCAAGGTCTGGGAATGGAGTCTTAGTAGGCTGTGGAGTAAGCCTCTTGATTTCTGTCTGCGTGCGTTGCATTGATGCATCTACGGTATTGATAGCAAACAGTGTTCCAGCCAACACAACGAAAAAGAGAAAAGCACTCATCCATTTCTGCATAGCACACCTCGAAAAAACAATCTCTACTTTGTTATACAACGGATTCATTAACCGAATACGAAAGAATTATTACATAAATATTAACAAAATAGACTATTTGTTTATGCTCCTGTAAGGATTTTTTTTATTTATTTTAATATCTTTTGCGTAAACTCAAATCAGATCGTAAACCAACCTGAAAAAGGAGAATGTAAAAAATGAAACTGACACGATACTCAATTCCTATACTGGCTGTTTTGGCTGTTTTCCTAGCCAGTTGTGCAAACACGCCGCCTATGGTAATGGAAGAAAAAGCGCCGGAGAAAGAAATGCAGCCCGGTGAAATGCCCGCCAAAGGCGGTGAAATGCCCGCCAAAGGCATGGATAAACCCACTCAGGCAGGCGCAGGGATGGAAAAAGAAATGCCCAAAGCGCAAGACGACATGATGAAGGAAACGGACATGCCCAAAGCGCAAGATGCCATGATGGAGGAAACGGACATACCCAAAGCGCAAGACGCCATGCTAAAGACTCCGGCGTGGTTTAACTCCACTCTCACCGCCGTGAACACCGGGCAAGATTTCACAATCGCCGATTTTCACGGCAAGGTCGTCTTGCTGGAAACGATGGCGATGTGGTGTCCAAACTGCAAAAAGCAGCAACAGCAGGTCGCCTCCCTTCATCAAATGCTGGGTGAGAAGGAGGACTTCGTTACCGTCGCCCTGGACGTAGATTCCAAGGAAGACGCAGCCCAGCTTAAAAAATATGCCCAGGACAACAAATTCAACTGGATCTATGCAGTTGCCCCGTTAGACGTCGCCCAGGAGATCGCCAACCTCTACGGTGAGCAGTTCCTCAATCCGTCTGCCACGCCCATGCTTGTAATAGATAAAACAGGCACAGCCCACGTGTTGGAGTTTGGCGTCAAGGGTGCCGCAGAACTGAAAGACGCCCTGCAACCATTCCTGGAAGGCTAACCTTCAACCCACCCGCCATACTGAGCGCAGCAACATCCGCCGCTCAGTATGGCAATTCCCCAAGAATATTCAAGAAAGATCAAGGAGTCGCCATGCCTTCCCACATTTTCACTTCTTTTGCCCTGGGGCTTTTCGCCTCTGCCAGTCCGTGTATCTTCCCACTTTACCCGGGTTTTCTGGCGTATCTCAGCGGACAAAGCGCAGCCGGCAGCCGAACGCGGTACTTTCTGGGGTTTTTCGTGCTCGCCGGCGTGATGAGTATGATGCTGTTGCTGGGCGCTCTAATCGCATTCCTGTCCATTTCCATTGGCAAGGCGTTGCTGTTCATCGTCCCGCTTGCCGACGCACTCATCCTGCTGCTGGGCATTTTATTGCTGTTCAACGTCAACCCCTTTAAAACTTTGCCTCAACTGACCCTGCCAGCCTTGAACCATCCCTTCGCCAACGCCTTTGTCTACGGCTTGCTCTACGGACCGATTTCCCTGCCTTGTTCGGGACCCCTGCTGGTGAGCATCTTTGCCGTTTCCCTGACCGCCGGAGAAGCCATTGCACGCCTGAGCGTGTTTTTGTGGTTCGGCTTAGGTTTTGGAACGCCCTTGCTGGCGCTTTCCTTCCTCGCCGGGGCAACCTCGCGCTGGATAACCCACCAATTCGCCGTCCACAGCCGCCTGATCAACGTTCTCTCCGGGCTGGTACTGGTTGCCATCGCAATCTACGATTTTACTCAAAACTGGGAATTTATCCGGGCTGCTTTAGGAGGCTAGCGCCACTCTGCAGCACGTCCACAAACTCGCCTGCGTCTTGGGTGGTTAGAAGGCGCAGGCGCGTCTGGCGCGGCAAATCGTAAGGCTTCAGGTAACGGTCGGCGTGTTTGCGAAAGACGATCAAGCCGGTCGGGGTGCCGTAGCTTTCCAGCATGTACGCCAGGTGGCGCAGCAACACTTCCAGCACCTCAGCCGGGGCAACGTCCTGGCGTTCACGGCGGCTGAAAATCCAGGGGTTGCCCAGCGCACCCCTGCCGATCATCACCCCGGCGCAGCCTGTATATGCCTGCATCTGCTGGATATCGGCGACGGTTTTCACGTCTCCGTTGGCGATGACGGGGATGCGCAACGCCTGGCGGATCTCGGCGATGGCGTCCAGGTCCACACTGCCGCTGTAGCCCTGGCGCTTCGTGCGCCCGTGCACAGCAACCAGCGCGCCGCCCTCCGCCTCCACAATACGCGCTGCCAGCAGGGCGCTGCGCCGGTCGTTTTCGTCCCAGCCCAGGCGAATTTTCGCCGTAACCGGCACGGATAAATTACAGCGCAAGCTGCGAATGATGCGCGCAATTTTCAAAGGGGTGCGCAACAGCCCCGCCCCGGCGCCGCGCCCGGCGATGCCGCGCGCCGGACAGCCCATATTGACGTCTATCACGTCCGGCTGAGATTTTTCCAGCAGCAGGGCAGCCTTCAGCAGACGCTGCGGATCGTCGTCCAGCAATTGAAAGACCACCGGGCGCTCTTCGGTGCTGAAGGCGTATTTTTGTTGAATACGCGGATGCCCACCCAGCAGGTTGATAACGCTGATGAATTCGGTGTAACTGAGCGCAGACCCCAGAGCGCGGCAGATACGCCGAAAAGGCTGGTCGGAATAGCCATCCATCGGCGCCAGCATCAAATCTCCGTAAACGGGCAGAGCGGCGATGTGGAAAGAGGGTTGCGTTTCCTCCATTACCCCTTCCCTACCAGGGCTTGCTCCAGTGCCTGCTGGAGAGAACGCACCTGCACGACCTTGATTCCTTCCACTGCGCCTTCGCTGTGGCGCAGCTGTTGCGGCACGATGGCAGTCTTAAAGCCCAGGCTGGCGGCTTCGCGCAGGCGCGCCGATGTTTGCCCCACCGTGCGCAGTTCGCCAGAAAGCCCCACTTCGCCAATGAGCACAGTATCGGCACGCACGGCTCTATCGGAAAGGGAAGAAGCCACCGCGGCTGCTACGGCTAAATCGGCGGCGGGTTCTTCCACCTGCAAACCGCCCACCACGTTGACGAAAATGTCCTGGTCTGCCAGGCGCAAACCGACGCGACGGGTGAGCACGGCGGTAACCAGCAACAGGCGGTTGAAATCCACTCCGTTGGCGGTGCGGCGCGGGTTGCCGAAGGGCGTGGCGCTGGTCAGCCCCTGGATTTCCACCAAAAGGGGACGCGTGCCTTCCATCGTTACCGCGATGGCAGAGCCGGGGGTATTCACCAGTCGCTCTGCCAAAAACGCTTCGGACGGGTTGGGCACCTCGATCATGCCACGCTCCTGCATTTCAAACACCCCCACTTCCGAAGTCGCCCCGAAGCGGTTTTTCACGCAGCGCAACAGGCGGTATGACTGGTAGCGGTCGCCTTCCAGGTATAGGACGGTATCTACGATGTGTTCTAAAATCTTCGGTCCGGCGATCATGCCTTCCTTGGTTACGTGCCCGATGAGGAAAACCGCCACACCGGAAGATTTTGCCAGCTCGCGCAGCCGCGCTGCGCACTCGCGCACCTGCGACACCGAGCCTGCCAGGGAATTTGATTCGGGACGGTAAACCGTCTGAATCGAATCCAGGATTAACAGGCGCGGGTTGACGGTGTTGACGTGATTTAGGATGACTTCCAAATTCGTCTCGGTAACCAGCAGCAGGGCTTCCGGCAGGGGAAGTTGTTTGCCCTGCGCCGTGCGCAGCAGGCGCAAGGCGCGCATTTTGATTTGGCGCTCCGACTCTTCCCCGGAAACGTACAGAACTGTGCCCAGGGCAGACATCTCGATTGCCATTTGCAAGGTTAGCGTGGATTTCCCGATGCCCGGGTCGCCGCCAACCAGCACGATGGAGCCTTCCACCACGCCGCCGCCCAACACGCGCGCAAATTCAGCGATGGGCAGGTGCAGGCGTTCTTCGGCGTCGCCAGAAATCTCATGCAGGCGGCGCGGCGTGGAGGTCGCCGTTACGCCGCGCAGCGGTTTGCTGCCCTGCGCCGTCTCCGCGACGACGATTTCCTCGTCCATGCTATCCCACGCCCCGCATTTAGGGCAGCGCCCTATCGGCGCGGCGCTGACGCGCCCGCATTCACGACAAACGTAACGTGTATAGGCTTTTGACATAGCGATTCCTTTTTTATTACAATAACTGAGAAGTGGAGCGGCAAGCGCTACAAATCTGGCTTAAATCCGCCCTGCGGCACTTTGTCTATGCCGCGATGGGTTTCCCACGGATAGACGATGTACGCATCCGTAATTGCCGCGTAATAGTCCGGGCGCATTTTCTTGAAGCGGTTGACGTTCGGGTTGAAATGCAGCACGCAGGTATACGGCGTAGCCCCAGACGAGACCATACGGCTGCGCACCGCCATAATCGTGCGCCCCGAACCCCACACGTCATCCACAATCATCATCCGTTTATCTACCAACAACCTTTCTTCTGGGAACTGCAAAAACATGGGCCAGGCGTATAAACCGGGGTCAATTTCGCGACCAGCCTTGGGGTGCGCCGGCATTCCATTCCCAATTTTGGGAAAATCCACGGCGGCGGTCAAGATTTGGGTGAGGTCCAACACCTGCGCCAACAACCCACCGGGGATGATGCCGCCGCGCGTGATAATGACCATGCCATCAAATTCCACGTCAAACTGTGGCATGAGATGGTCAATGAGTTTATCAATATCGCCCCAGGTGAGTACTTCCTGTCTCAAGTGTTTCATACCTCACCGTCATCCCTCCCCTATTGTATCCTGAATCCATGTGGATGTCCATTTCCCTGTGCAGCACAAATAAAGCAAACTCACCCGCCGCCATGGGTTACGGCGCGCAAGGGCTACCATCCCATCGTTGCAAGGCTGTGCGGTCTGCAAATCATCATTCCTCGTCTTCCAGGCAGAGTAAGAATACGTCCACGATTTGCGGGTCAAAATGCTTGCCTGCCTGAGAGAGTATGTATTCCCGGGCGGCTTCTTTTGTCCATGCAGAACTGTATGGGCGCTCGGAGAGCAGCGCATCCCACACGTCCACAACCGCGAAAATGCGCGCCGCCAGCGGGATTTCCTCGCCCTTCAACCCGCGCGGGTAGCCAGCCCCATCCCAGCGCTCGTGATGGCAATAGGGGATATCCAGCGCCGGGCGCAAATATTCAATGGGCGCCAGCAATTTATAGGAATAAACCGGATGCTGGCGCATGATCACCCATTCTTCTTCGTTCAAGCGATCCGGTTTGAGCAGAATCTGATCCGGGATGCCCATTTTGCCAATATCGTGCAGCAGCGCGCCGCGGCCTA
>CAZGDA010000012.1:12032-25943 GCA_964524425.1 uncultured Anaerolineaceae bacterium
ACGTGTACAAGCTGTTCTTGTTGCATGCCAAGGGCGCGGGCAATTTTCAAGGTAAGATGCACAACTCTCTGGCTGTGCCCGGCGGTCTCGCGCTCGCGCAATTCCAGGGCGCGCGACCAACCCTCTAGGGTGGAGTCGTATGCCAGGGAAAGGCGCTGGTTTGCCTGTCTGATCTTCTCTTCAGCAAGTTTACGCTGCAAGAGCAATTCAACCTGGTCAGCGATAAAATCCAGAATCGCCAGTTCTTTTTCTCCATAGCGCACGTTCTCGTCGTAGGTTTGCACGACGAGTGCACCGATAGGTTGGTCGTCTTGTTTCAACGCCGCACCCATCCAGTCCACCGAAGGCGTGCCCACAGTCTCGGCTTCTCCTTTGGCAACCAGTTCGTCAAACTTATCCGGGGTTACCAAAATGGACTTGCCGGTGCGGATAATGTATTCGGTCAAACCGCGCCGTGTGCGGCGCGGCTCCGGTTGTGCATCGTAACGGTCTTTATGGTAGGGAAAACTGAGTAAATCTATCTCAGCATCATAGATGGCGACGTAAAAATTTTCTGCCGGCATCAATTCATCTAAAATAGCATGGATTAAACGATAAAAACTATCCAACGGCAGGTTGGTGTTTGCGCCTTTCGAGATAATATATAAGGCAGATTGAACCGTTTGCGCCCATTTATGTTCGCGGCGAATTTCCGCCTCGCGCAGCTCGCGTTCCAGGGCAGGCACGAGACGAGCCAGGTTGTTTTTCATCAGGTAGTCGCTGGCGCCGGCTTTCATCGCCGCCACCGCCGTACCTTCCCCTATCGTTCCAGACAGAATGACAAAAGGAATGTCTAACCCCTTCTCGCGATAGATTTCCAGGGCGGTCATGCCGCTAAACTTCGGCAAAGAATAATCGGAAAAGATAATATTCCAGGTTTCTTTTTCAAGCGCGTCCAACATCTCTTCGCGCGTTTCAACGCGGCAATACACGGGATCATAACCACCGCGCCGTAATTCGCGCAGCAATAATTCCATGTCGTCTTCGTTGTCTTCGACGATTAAAACACGCAGAGATCCATTCATACTTTATTTATTTCGGCGGCGATTGATTGACCATCAACCAGTAGACGCCTATCTGTCCCACTGCCCTGTTAAACTGTTCAAAATCCACCGGTTTGCGCACGTAACTGTTGGCGCCCAGGCGGTAACTGTTTAAGATGTCCTGGTCCTCGTTTGAGGTTGTCAAAACGATGACCGGCGTGTAACGCGTGCGGTTATCGGCGCGCAGACGGTTCAGCACCTCCAGCCCATCCACTTTGGGCAGCTTGAGGTCTAACAGAATCACTTTAGGGACGTCCTCCGCATCTCTGGCAGCGTAATCGCCGCTGCCAAAAAGATAATCCAAAGCCTCTGCACCGTCACGCACCACCACGACCGGGTTAAGTATCTGATTCTTTTTGAGCGCGCGCAAGGTCAGAGCCTCATCATCAGGATTATCTTCCACGAGTAAAATCGTTCCTTCTCTCATAGCTCTCCTTTATCCTGATTCATCACTCTATCATATCAAATTCGGCACAAAATATCTACTGGCGAGATATTATCAAAAAACCTCCTTTCCTCATGGTATCGTAAAGAAAATTGTCGTGCCTTTGTCCACTTCACTTTGCGCCCAAACCCGCCCGCCATGCCGCTGGACAACACGCTGCACAATGGCAAGCCCAATACCCGTACCTTCGTAATCTGTGAGGCTGTGTAACCTTTGAAACGTACCAAACAGTTTGTTTGCATACGTCATATCAAACCCGATTCCATCGTCGCGTACAAAATAAACACTCTCGCCGTCCTGCTCCTTTTTGCCAACCTGAATGTGCGCGCTTGGATGAGCCGCAGTAAATTTCCAGGCGTTTTCCAGAATGCTATGAAACGCCATGCGGATCAGGTTCGGGTCGGCAAACACTGTCAATTTTGGTTCTATAACGACCTCGACGATGCGATTTGGCTGCGCCATCTGCGCTTCCTGGAAGAAATTCTTTGCCATCTCACTCAAATCCACCGCCACGCGCTGCACTCCAGCTCGCGTCACCCGCGAGAGTTTGAGCAGGTCGTCTATGATCTGTCCCATGCGTTGGCTGGCGGCGCGAATGCGGTTGAGATAATGTTTCCCCTGTTCGTTCAACATGGCTGCGTTATCTTCCAGCAAAGCCTGGCTGAAACCGTCTATACCGCGCAGAGGCGAACGCAGGTCGTGTGATACGGAATATGCAAAATCTTCCAGTTCGCGGTTTGCCGCCACCAGTTCGGCGGTGCGTTCCAGCACACGCTGTTCCAGTTCCGCGTTCAAAATGCGGATCTCATCCTCGGCTTGTTTACGATCGGTCAGGTCGCGATTGATGCCTACCAAACCAACGATCTCGCCATTTTCGTTACGCCACGGCACTTTGGTAACACTCAGCCAGCGCGGCTCGCCTTCTGCAGGGACATCCCACCTTTCTTCGTTGATAAGCGGTATCCCGCTTCGTAAAACCGTCTGCTCCTCTTCATAGAAATAAGACGCCTTATCTGGCGGATGCAAGTCAAAGTCTGTCTTGCCAACCACCAATTCCGGGGTAGTGAGGTTAAACCCGCGTGCGGTAGGTGTATTCAGCATCACAAAACGCCCCTGCCGGTCCTTGACGTAAATGGGATCGGGAATATGTTCCACAAGCACACGCAACAAGTTACGCTCCCTGGTGATGGTTTCCTCACTCTTCTTTCGTTCCGTAATGTCGTGGTTGATTCCAATCAAGCCAATCACTTCACCGTTCTCGCTGCGCCAGGGCGCTTTCGTGCTAATTACCCAACGCACGTTGCCATCCGCATCCACAATCCGTTGTTCCTCCCCGATAATTGGCTGCCCGGTCTGCATCAACCTTTGTTCGCGCAGGTAAAACTCGGCGGCTAATTCAGGTGAGTGAAAATCGTAGTCTGTTTTGCCGATGATTTCCTCTACAGATTTTACCCCAAAAATGTGTACCATGGATGGGTTACATAATAAAAAGCGGCTATCCCGGTCTTTGACGAAGATTTGCTCAGGAGAATTCTCAATCAATGCACGCATGAGGTTGCGTTCGTTAGTGAGCGCCTCCAAGGCTTTGCGGTGCTCGGTGATGTCGCGTCCAATGCCCACCAGGCGCACGACGTTCCCCTTCTCATCTCGCAGGGGGATCTTGGAGGTCAATAACCAGCGCCGGCGCCCCGAAATCGATTCGATTTGCTCCTCGTAATTGATTCTCGCCTGCCCGCTGGTGAGGATGCCCATATCGTCCGCGTAGGTCCTTTCTCCTTGCCCAATCGCCAGCAACTCCAAATCGGTTTTCCCTAACACTTGCCCTTCCTCTGTAAATCCCATAAATTCCAAATCGCTGGGGTTAGACAGCGTCTTCCTGCCGTACGCATCCTTGACGTAGATAGCATCCGGCAAGTTGTTAATCAGGGTGCGCAGCAAGATACGTTCCTGGTTTAAAATCTCTTCCACGCGTTGCTTTTCAGAGATGATGCGCGCCTGCTGTATATTTTGCATAGCCAGCAGAGAAAGCTGTTCGGCGATGATGAAAAGCGCCTGGGCTACTTTTTGGAATTGCTCAAAAGACATCCGGGTTACATTTTTCAACGCCTTGCGGTAGGCATCCTCGTCGGCTCCAATCTGGCGCGCGTAAGCGAGCAACTTTTCCTCGCTCTGCGATTCGTCCATCACCTGTCCGATGAGCCAGTTGGCGATGTGGTGTTCCCCCACGCGAATGCTTGTGCCCGCATCCCACAACCCACCGCTCAAACAAGGTTGGATAATGGGACCGCCAGGATTGACCTTGCCCAATTCTGCATCGGAGTACATGCAATTTTCCAAGCCCTGTTCTGTTTTACGGATGATATCCTTGCACAAGCTACAAAAATTGCTGGGTGTGGTGATGGGTCTTCCATTTGTATCCGTAATCACAGACGCCACACCGGTTGCTTCCGCAAAGGCGTCTTGAATCGCCTGTATCTCCTTAATGTCAAACAAGTCTTCCAGCTTCAATCCAGAAGTATCCCCAACCGGGCTGGTGAGCAGCACAAGCCGCTGCTGTAATGTCTCTTGGGCACGTTTGCGTTGAACGATATTCCACATCGCGGATAATAAGAGGGTCAACTGCTGTACGTCCGCTTCCGTGTATTCATCCGCTTTGTTGCCTACCCCAACGACAATGACAATGCGTTCCCCATCGAAAATGGGTACGTTCATGTGGCGAATAATGTGCACGTGTCCTTCAGGATACCCCTTTTTGTATGGGCTTGGGGCAGCGTAATCGTTGGTGATGATCGCTTTGCGTTGGCGCACCGCCTCGCCCCACAAACCGGTCGTTTCCACAGGATATTCCAGGGCTTTGTCTTCTATTTTACATTCTTCCAGAGCGCTCTTAGACCAGGAACTCATGTGCAGGACGGACTCATCCTCACTGATAAAGGCAATGTAACCGATGGTACTGCCCGTCAGACGAATGGCTTCGTTCAAGACAAAGTCGGTGATTTCTTTATCACTGGCGTTGCCCATCTGGCTGAGTTTGAGCAGTACGTCCAGACGCGTGGCGTCCATACGAATCGTTTCTTGCGCCTGTTTATAGGCTGTAATGTCGTTCAACACACCCCACCAACCCCATGGTTTACCATCTTCATCATAAGTCAATACCGCCTGATCACGCACCCACACAACCCGTCCATCCCTTGCTATCAGACGATATTCCACTTCAAATGGTTCCCCACTGCTGTTCGTACGCTGGTTTTCCTCCATAACCCGGTCGCGATCGTCTGGGTGAATGGAATTAACCCATAATTCCCGGTTTGTTACCCATTCGTCGCGCGAGTAACCGAGCATTTTTTCAATTTGCGGGCTGGTATAAAGATTGGAACTGACGTTGTCAACCGAGTCGAGATAAATAACAGCGTTTATTTTTTCCACCAACTGGCGGTAAAACGCTTCCACATCCTGGCGCGCTTTTTCGGCTTTGGCTTGTTCGTCTTTGGCGTGCAAGGCGCGTTGGCGTTCCAGCCCCTGCACCGCCAGGCTGTGCGCCAACTGGGTGAAGAATTCTATCGTTTTTTCTGCCCGTTCAGGAGATACAATTGGTGTAGAATCTAGCGCGGCAATGTAGGCTTCCTCATCCAAGCCAAATTGGCGCGCCTGCTGGCGAAAAGCCTCCTCATCCGGCTTGTCGTGTAAAAACTGCCCAACGTATAATATTCCAACCTGAACAGTATCCAGCATGATGGGAATGGCATAATCCCATAGTCCGTTCAGACAACGTTTGGCTGAAAATCTTCCTGGTTCTAAATGTTGCGCAAGATACGCGTCGCTTTCGCGGCAAAGCTTATCCATTTCTGGGACTGCGCGGTGAAAGTCGGCGCAAACGCCATGCCAGCCGACATGCGCGAGGACGTTCTTTTCGTTATCCACCAGCGTGCAAGCCAAGCCGCTGATGGCGTAAAACGAATCGAGCAGTTTTTGGAAGGCAACCAGATCTATTAAATCTGAAACTTGATAATCCATATCAGCCTTCTCAGTGGGTCAAATCCTTTCAACCCGCACTCTAACATCAACATATCTGTGCGCCTCTCCTTGCACTACTTGGGTAGCGGCTGATTCAACAACAGCCAATACATTCCCAACTGTCCTACGGCTTGAGAGAACTGTTCAAAATCTACAGGCTTACGCACGTAACTATTTGCACCCAGGCTATAACTTTCCACCACGTCGCGTTCTTCGTTCGATGTGGTTAAAACAACCACCGGCACAAGGCGGGTGCGTTCGTCTTGACGCAAGCGGCGCAGCACTTCCAACCCATCCAGCTTGGGCAGTTTCAGATCTAAAAGAACTACTGCCGGTAAATCTGTAACCTTGCGCCCTTCGTAAGCTCCACGCCCAAACAGGTAATCCAAGGCTTCAGCGCCATCACGCACCACGATGACTTTGTTGGCAATGTGATTCTTGCGAATGGCGCGCAAGGTCAACGCTTCGTCATCCGGGTTGTCCTCTACCAGTAGAATTATACTTTCTTCCATAACGATATACACTCCTTGCAAAACTCATACCAGGCGTCTTTACAGAGTAAAGTAGAACACTGCCCCTTGTTCGGGTGCGCCTTCTGCCCAAATTTTACCAGCATGCCGTTGAATGACTCGCTGCACAATGGCTAGCCCAATACCGGTGCCTTCAAATTCGGTTGGGGTGTGCAGACGTTGAAACGCGCCGAACAGTTTACCAGCGTATGCCATATCAAACCCCGCGCCGTCATCGCGCACAAAGTAAACGGCATTCCCTTCATTTATGGTAACGCCCAACTCAATTACCGCCTGGCTGTGTTTTGAAGTGAATTTACAGGCATTCCCCAACAAGTTTGTAAGCACAATGCGCATGAGGTTGGGGTCTGCTTCCACAACCAGCTCTGGCGGGGAGATGAATTCAATCCTGCGTTCAGGCTGCACGGCAAGCAAATCATCCATGATTTCGTAGGCGAGTTTGCTTAAATCTATCGGAACGCGGCGAATTTCACAGCGGGTAATGCGCGATAATTTGAGCAAGTCCTCAATCAAATTTGCCATGTGCTGGCTGGCAGACCGAATGCGGTTGAGGTAATTCGCCCCGCGCCGGTCTAACACTTCGGCGTAATCCTCTTGCAACGCCTGGCTAAATCCGTCAATACTGCGCAAGGGGGTGCGTAAATCGTGGGAAACGGAATAGGAAAACGCCTCCAGTTCGCGGTTAGCAGCTTCCAATTGGCTGGTACGCTCACTAACGCGCCGTTCCAGTTCGACGTTCAACATCCGAATTTGCTCCTCGATTTGGCGGCGTTCGCTAACGTCAGAGAAAATGACGGCAAATTGATGCGCATGTGGTTTATACACCACCACTTCATAAAATTTGCCGATGTCTTGCGCAAATCTCTCAAAATGCTGGGGAATTCCCTTTACAGCGACCTCGTTATACGCATCCACCCAATGCAATTCGGTCTGCGGCTGCACCTTTAATACGGTGTTGCCGACAAGCTGCTTGCGGCTCAATCCAGTTGCTTTCTCAAACGCCGGGTTCACGTCCAGGTAGCGATAATCAACCGGTTGACCGCTCTCGTCGTAGACGATTTCGTGCAATACAAACGCATCCAGCATCTGCTCAAAGAGAACGCGGTAACGCTCTTCGCTTTCGTGTAACGCCTGTTCGGAGCGCTTACGTTCCAGGGCGTTGGCGAAGATCCACCCCACCGATTTAAGCAAGCTGACGTCGTCCTCGTTCCATCTTCTTTCAACCTGTTTCGAGAGAACCGCCAGGTAGCCTATCAGAGTTTTACCGATGACCAGCGGCGTCCCCAGGTGAGATTTTAAGCCCAAACTCTGCCAGATTTCGCGCTCCGCAACGGCTTGAGACGGGATTTCATCTATTGTGGAAATATGAAGGACGTCCAAATGTTTTATCCTTTCTGTAAACCAACGATATTTCGTTAAAGAGATATCGGTTATTTGGGTGTAATGCTGAAGTCCCTGCGCGTGCCAGGCAAAAAAATGGCTCACTTTCTTTAAATCTGCCGAAAACAAGAAAACGATCACCTGCTCAGCTTTTAAATGTTCCGCCAGCACGTGCAGGCTGGTTTGAATTTCGTTGTCAATCTCCTCGTAGCTCACTTCTATAAACAACGTAGATAACGTAGAGATAAGCTCTTCCTGTTTCAGGCGGCGGCGCAAAGCGTCTTCGGCGCGTTTTAATTCGGTAACGTCGGTGATTGTGGCGTAGACCTGGTAAGGTTTCTCTTCGTCGGCGTGGAATTGGGGCACGCTGCTCACCACCAGCCAGCGGTAGTCGTTTCGGCTGGGGACGAACACGCCTAACACCGCCTCGCGCACGGGTTTACCTGTGCGTAAGGAAAGCGCGGTTGGCTGTTGATGGCTGGGGAAAAGAGAGCCGTCTTCGTGAATACATTTCCAAGGCGGGTCAATGGCTAAAACGCCGAGCATCTGTTCCTGGGCAAGTCCAAAGATTCGTGCAGCCGCCGGGTTCACCGAAAAGATGCGTCCCTGGGCATCCTGATACACCACACCTTGTTCCATCGTCTCAAACAGACTGCGATATTTCTGCTCGCTTTCGCGCAGCGCTTGCTCCGCCAGTTTGTGTTCGGTGATGTCTATGGCAACACACAACACCGCTTTTTGCCCACCAATTTCTATCGGTACTTTTGTGGTCTGATGCCAGTGCAAGATGCCAAACCTGTCTGTAAATGGTTCTTCGGGGATGAAAAGCGGTTCGTTGCTTTCCAACACTTGCAGGTTATCCTGGAGGTATTGCTTCGTCTCCGCAGAGTTTTTGTCCAAATCTACCAGTTTCCTGCCCAGCAACTCTTCCGGCATCATGTCAAAGCTGGTTGCTGTGGCTACGTTAGCGAGTAAAAATTCACCCTGCGCATTGAGGGCGTTGATGTGATGCGACACCAAGTCAAGCACTTTGCGCAGCAAACGCTCGTTTTCGCGCAGGGCGTTCTCGGCTTCTTTGCGTTCAGTCAGGTCGCGCCCAATTCCCACCAAACCGATGATTTCACCGTTTTGATTACGCAAGGGCAATTTGGAAGTCAGTATCCAGCGATGGCGACCGAAGATATCTATGGTTTCTTCCTCCCGGTTGATGACTGCCTGCCCGGTGTGAATAACGTACATGTCGTCTTCGTAATAGCTGCTTGCCAAAGGCTCCGCGAACCATTCCAGGTCGGTCTTCCCCAGCACGTCTATCTCACTTTGCGCGCCCATATAATTCAAATCGGCGCGATTAGCGAGCGTCTTGCGCCCTTGCAAATCCATCGTATAGATACCGTCAGGCAGGTGCTCGATCAAGGTGCGCAATAGGGTGCGTTCTTGTGCCAGGGCTGTTTCGGCGCGCTGGCGTTCAGCAATTTCTTCCTGCGCCTGGCGATAGAGGCTGGCGTTGGCACTGGCAATGGCAACGTGTGAGGCAATGACTTCAAAAATGCGCAGGTGATTGCTGTTATAGGCGTTGCGCTGGTAACTGAACACCTGAATGACCCCTTGAACGTTTCCCTCCGCCAGTAAAGGTACAATGAGCGCTGATTTTACTTTGCGCGCTTCTTCAGCAACGTCTTCGGCACCATAGTTTATATTGATATGCTCGCTATAATCCCGCACCAACAGCGACTTCCCAGAGCGAATGACCTGGCTTTGCAAACCTTCCCCTTCATTTGCCAGGGGCGTTGGAGGGATAGAGCCAAGGTCTAAGATTTGAATTCCCAAGCGCGCATATTCGCAGCGAAGCAACCCATCCACACTTGAAAAGGACGACACAAGCAGACCATCACAATCCATAATTTCGGCAGTCAGGCGGAAGAGCGTCTCGTAGATGACGTCCAGTTCCAACGTGCGCGAAAGCTGCCAGCCGGCTTCGTAAAGCAGCCCAATTTCCACGTTGCGCTGGCGCAACTCTTCTTCTGCCATCTTTCTATCCGTTATGTCGCGCACGATGGTGAGAATGCGATTTTCTCCAAATCCAACGATGCGCATTTCAAAAAATTGGGTCTGCTTTCCTATAGAAAGAGCATATTCCATGCTCTCCAAACCGCCTTCCCGCAATACAATATCAAACAAACGCGAGACTTCCTCTGCCAGGTTCGGGAATATTTCGCGTATGTTTTTCCCCAGAAATTCCTGCGGCGGATACGCCAAAAGAGACGCATCCGAAGCGTGATAATCCAGGAACGAGCCGTCGCGGTCGAAGACGAAGATGAGGTCCGGAATCGCGTTGAGCAAGGCGCGGTTGCGTTCTTCACTCTCCCGCAGGGCAGATTCAGAGCGTTTGCTTTCCGTGATGTCCCGTCCTATCACCACCAACCCTTTACGGCTGGCGTTCAGGTGAAACAAAGGCACTTTAATAATGTCAAACACCAAAGTACTGCCGTCTGAACGGTGAACCGTCTCTTCGCAGCGCGAAAGGTTGTGCGCCTGCCAGGCGCGCTCATCCGATTCCTGGCTGGCTAAGAACGCCGCCTGATAAAAGGGGCGATATTCTGCCAACTCCGCATCTTTCATGCCACGATAGGGCAGGTCTTCCATTTCAAACAACTTCAAGGTATATTCATTGGATTCCACCCACCTGCCTTCTCCGTCTTTAAAGCACACAATATCTGGCATGGCATTGATGAGGGTGTGTAGCATTTCCTCGCGCTCGCGTAGCGCCTGGTTAATTTGCTTGGACTCGGTGATGTCGTGTGCAATACCAATAATGCCGATAATGTTATTATGTACATCTCGCAGCGGTAATTTCGTGTTCAAAAACCAATGCATGCGCCCGTGTGCGTCTAACACCTGGCGTTCCTGGTTGATAAGCGGCTGCCCGCTGCGCAGGATGTCGCGGTCTTCAATGGCGTATTCACTGGCAAGGTTATGCGGGTAGATTTCAAAATCCGATTTTCCCAACACTTCGGCTTCGCTTTGTGCGCCGATGTTTTCAAGGTCGGCAAGATTCCCCAGAGTCTTGCGTCCCTGCAGGTCCTTGGCGTATATGGCATCCGGCAGGTTATCTATCACCGTGCGCAGCAAAGCGCGTTCCTGCGCCAGGGCAAGTTCCCCCTGCTTACGCGGGCGTATGTCGCGGCAAAAGGCAAACACGTACTCCGCTTCTTCGTATTCCAGATGATTCACCACACCTTCCACGGGAATTAATTCAGCAGAACGTGTGCGGAAATTCACTTCCACGTGAGACGTTTTGGCTTCTCTCAATCTGTCCAGGTATTGCTGCCAGCTTGCGAGAGTAACCGTTGGGTGCACGTCAAAAATGGACATGGCGAGTATCTCTTGAGCGGAATACCCGAGCAGTTGGCAGCTGGATTCGTTCGCGTAAATGATGTTACCGGAAACGTCAACCCAGAGAATAGAATCTGCCGCATTATCTATAGAAAACTGCGCCAGGCGCAAAGAAGCCTCACGCGATTTTATTTCACTTGCCATGTGCTCGAAACTCATGGCTATTTTTTGCAGTTCCACCGGTTGATCTTGGCTGATGGGTAACGTGTAATCCCCGCGCGCAATCTGTTCCATGCGTGCTTGCAGTTTCGCCATAGGCAGGGCTAAGAAACGTTCTAGCAGCACGCCGGTGGCAAACAAAACCAACGATACCGCCCCAAACAAGAAAACCAATGCCATATTGAGCACTTGTTTTAAATTTGTCTGATACTCGCGCAAAGAAAAACGAAGCTCAATGCTGCCCAGGTTTTGTCCCCGGTAATGGACGTCCGTGCGGCGGTAAAGATATTCTCCGTTTAAATTGGGTGATCTTTTCTCGAATAGCACATTGCCAGCAATATCTTTAATCGTGATGTCATCCAGCGCTTCGTAGTGAGAAAAAGTGCTACCGATGTGTTCTATAGATGCACGGTCATACGTCCACAATGGAATGGTGAGCATCTCGGTGAGGGTGGAAATATAATCGTCCGCTTTTCTCTCGGATTGTGCCCACAAGAGGTCGCGCCCGCGCAGGTAACTAAAACTGATGATGGCAAGGAAAAACAAGACGAGAATGACACTCAGGCTGAGTGTAAAATTACCTGCGATGGATTTGCGGGGGAAGCGAAGTTCCCACCAGGGGCGGTTTTCCTCAGTCATTTTTCACACCACACTTAGCCCTAAGGGTATCTATCCAGAAGGGATTTCAACCAGTCTTCCTGTTTTAATTGTTTGATTTGTTTATCCACTTCAGGCAAAATATCCACGTAGGGCGATTTTTTACCGATGAAGAAATGAAAAATTGTCGTATTCACAGGATTTGGCATTTCTTCAATGGTATCCAGATTCATCTTACTTAGCAGATAATTGGTTACGAAAGAGGAATCTATGTACACGTCCACCCGTCCGGCAGCGAGCATCTCCAACGCCTGCTGCGGAGTAGAAACCCAGACAATTTTCATCATACTCAAATTGGTTTCCGCCCAACTATTGCCAGTGTAGGTGCTCGTGGTAAAGCTGTGCAAATCTTCCAGGTTGGTTATTTTTCTCAATTCCTCTATACGGGGGTTGTCCTTTTTGGCAAAAACCGCGACGTGGTTGATGTAAACCGGTTCCTCGCTAACAAAAGTATATTCTCTCCTGGCTTCGGTCGGGACGGATACGAACACGTCCGCCTCCCCTTGCTTAACCATTTCCTGGGCGCGCGCCCACGGGAAACCGCGATGCTCCACATCCAAACCCATGCGCCGGACAAGCAGCTCTTGCATATATTCCACCAACATCCCTTGCATTTCCCCGTTTTCGTCTTTCCAGCTAAAGGGTGCGTAATCTTCAAAATATACGACGATTAGGTTTTCTTTTGTGGGTTTCGTTTTGACGATGAAACGTTTCGCCTGCGCCTGGGTGATGGTTAAAGGCGGAGTCTGTTCGACGGGTTGATTTGCGATGCACCCTCCCCCCTGCAACGCTACAACCAACAGGACTAATAGACGTATGGCACAGCGCTTTATGGCTTTCATATCCCTCACCAGAATAAGGTTTTTTGCCTGATGAAACGGATTGCCCAGAAAGCAGCATCTACAGCAATCCGTTTCGTTCTCTCATCCTCACGCCTGCCTATCCAGGCGGCATGAATTAAACGGCTTCCATGGCGTGAGAATATTTACCGTAGCGGGCAGCGCTGTTGCAGCGGGCGCGGTGATAAAACGCCTTCTGCGCCGAAAGCACGTTGGCTGACTCTCCGCGCCACAGGGTCAACGCCGGGTCTTGTAATGCACGCGCGTAGGAAAATCCCAATTCCCACGGGGCGGTTCCCAGCGCATTCATAGCGTTGAGATGTTCCGTAGCCAGAATGGAATTTTGCCCGCCGGAGAGGAAAACCACCCCGGGCACAGCCGCCGGCACGCTCTCGCGCAGGCAGCGTACGGTCATCTCTGCCACTTCACTCACGCTTGCCTGACGCGGGCAGGCTTTTCCGGCGATGACCATATTCGGCTTCAGCAGTAAGCCCTCCAGCATGACGCCCTGCTCGACCAACTCGGAAAATGTGATTCGCCACGCAGTTTTTGAAACCTCGTAGCAGCGTTCAAGCGTGTGGTCACCGTCCATCAGCACTTCCGGCTCAATCACAGGCACCAAGCCGGCTTCCTGGCAGAGGGCAGCATAGCGCGCCAGGGCGTGTGCGTTGGCAAACAGGCAGGCGCGGCTGGGCATGTCTTTCCCTATCGTGATTACGGCGCGCCATTTACAGAAACGCGCCCCCAATTGGGCATATTCCGCCAGCCGTTCGCGCAACCCATCCAGCCCTTCTGTAACCTTTTCCCCGGCAAAGCCTGCCAGGTCCTTTGCGCCCTTATCTACCTTGATGCCTGGGATTACTTTTTTCTCCGCCAGTAAAACTGGAAACGGCTTGCCATTTAACGCTTTTTGACGGATAGTTTCATCGTATAAAATGACACCGCTTATGTATTCTTCTAACCCCGTCGTGCTGAATAGTAGGTCGCGGTACGCCTGGCGCATTTGTTCGCTGGGGCTGATCTTCACCGCCTCAAAGCGCTTGCCGATGGTGGCGTTGCTTTCATCTGCCGCCAGAATTCCCTTCCCCGCCTGAACCAGTTCAGCGGTTGTAGATTGCAGTTTGGCTTTATCCATGAAAAGTTCTCCTTAAAAATAAGTAACGAGTGATATAAGAACAAACAGACAGGTCTATCAGGAACCTATCGAAACAAACGCTATAAATTACCATAATTGTAACCGAATTGCGTAGAAGTGCAAGCCGAGATGAAAAAAACACGCTGGTTAAAGAAAACAGCGCCAGGGAGGATGACCCTGACGCTGCCTTCGCTGCGCTCATAGGGATGACCAAGAAGCTATGGCGATGTATTGTTGTAAAACCAGTTGTAGGCGTAATAGCCCGATGTTGGGCTTT